>JAHCLG010000008.1 GCA_026125385.1 Legionellales bacterium | reverse complement strand
AATCGACAAGCTAATCGTGATGTCGAGGGAGATTGCTGAGCTTCCTCCAAAACTGAACAAGTAATAGGGATCCTTATTGTTCCATTAAAATGTTTTAATTTTTCAGTTGAAACCTCGGAAAAAGATGATTTATAGTTGCCATTAAGATCATTAAACTCACGTAATAAAAAGTCAGATGCAGCTTGACCTGAGAGAATAATAGCTGACGATTTTTGACCTACTATACTTAGTTTGCTCATTTTTGCATATTCAGCCATTCTATTGCCAATATCATGATCACAATTATCGTTTTTGTGTATGAGTTTCCACTTGCTTAAAAAAGCTAAAGCGGATGCGTCTTCATCATGATTTATACGCGGTAAGCATTCTACTTTACTTATGATAGGTTCAATACAAATAATTTTGCCATTTGGCTTAAGTTTATCTCTCAACGTTGATAAAAATGGAACAATTAAGACTTTAGGTAAGTGCTCTAGAAAAAATTGCAAAAAAAATATGTCTGAGAAATCTTCTAATTGTGGTAGCGTTTTTTCTGAAATTATTTTTATTGATGTGCTCGCATTATTAAATTTTTCCAGTTTACGATTTGCCGATGCTACACTAGTATGATCCTGATCAAATCCATGATAGGTAAATTGATTTTTATATGAAAAGAATTGGCATGCTTTCAGTGCAAAGTGTCCATGACCAGAGCCAAATTCGACAATTTTAAGTTTTTTATTAAAATATAATATAGAAATTAATAACAAGCAGTAATTTTCAAGGCTGTCTAGGTTTGGTTGTTTATGGAGTTCATCCAAACGAACCTCATCGCCACCATACATATACTCTTCAGCAGCAAACATTATTCCCTCAAGAATTTAATAATAGCGAAATCCATAATAACGACCCTTTTTTTGCACCCTAATGCTTAGCGATAAACGGTGACAAGAGGATGAGTTTCAATTTAATATACTGGGTTACAAAAACGAAGTCTACTGAAGTCATCACAGGAATTTTCGGTGAATATGATTGTTACCCTATCTCGCATCTCTATGAAGCATCAGGATTTATTGTAATGGCTAATTTAATGGCACAGCAACGATTAATATCTCACATTATTTCGCCTGAAACCATCGAAAATACTCTCCTAAAAATCACCGAGAGAATTAAACAACTAGGGAATAAATCCACTAGCACAGCAATACATCAGCTTGAATTACTGGCAAAACTCAATGAATAAGCAAAACAGTATTACAGGGTGTTTTGAAGGACAACCGCGTTATTATCAAACTATAGAAGAAGTGCTAGCAGAAACAAGATTGATGGATGATGTTTCATGGCTTATCAAGCTTTGTGTCGATCGCCAGTTATGTCGATAAAAAGATAGGATGAGTTGAATGATAAACATCCTGAATGGCGAGAATTTATAGATACCAAGATCGATGATGTTTTTATAACTAAGTCCTAAACTACTAATTGACAAACCCCCAAAAAAAGTTTAAGTTCGCAAAATTTTGAGTAAGCAGTGTGATATACTCTCACGCTTGATTGAAACTCGTGGATTTAGCATGACCAAAAATTTAAACGATAAAGTAGCCTTAATCACAGGCGGTGCGCGGGGTATTGGTAAAGCTACCGTGCGCAAATTGGCCATGGCAGGTTGTCATGTCATCATCAATTATTTTAATAGCTCCGATGAGGCAGAAACCTTATGCGTGGAAGCAGAACAGTTTGGCGTGAAAGCACTAGCCGTTTCTGGCAATGTGGCGGATGCAGATTCTGTGAGCGACATGTTTGCTACCATTAAACAACACTTTGATCACATTGATTTTCTGATTAACAATGCAGCCAGTGGCGTATTACGCTCGGCGATGAAAATGAAATTAAAGCACTGGCACTGGTGCATGGATACCAATGCATTTGCCTTAGTATTAATTTTGCAACACGCCAAAGCTATGATGCCGCGAGGTTCGCGAGTCATTGCTTTATCAAGCTTAGGTGCGATTCGCGCAATTCCTGAATATGCGTTTATTGGCGCGTCAAAAGCGGCATTAGAATCGATGGTGCGAGCGCTTAGTATCGAACTTGCGCCCGATGACATTGCGATTAATACGGTTTCGGCGGGCGTTGTCGACACTGATGCCTTAAAACATTTTCCCAATCGCGAATTATTATTAAAACAATTTGCTGAACGTTCACTAGCGGGACGCCAATTAACACCAGAAGATGTGGCTGATACCATTTATTTATTATGTTTACCAGAAGCCGCCATGATCCGTGGACAAACCATATTTGTGGATGCTGGCTATTCCATCATAGGATGAACAATGTTTGAGACAACGCTTTTTCAAGATAAAGTAATTTTAATTACGGGTGGCGCGAAAGGCATTGGTCGAGCCATCGTTGAACATTTTGCGAGGTTATCGGCGCAAGTTCATTTTTTTTATCAGTCGAGCCAAATGTTAGCACAAGAATTGATGGAGCAGTATCCGCAGCAAGTACAGGGTTACGCGGTCGATATTACCAACCCGCAACAAGTTCAAGCCGCTATCGATGAAATCCTGCAAAAAACCGATAAAATTGATATTTTAGTTAATAATAGTGGTATCATTCGCGATGGTTTATTCGCAGCGCTGCCAATCGACGATATCAAAGCGGTGATTGATACTAATTTAATCGGTACCCTGCAAGTAACACAAGCAGTGGTACCTCATATGATGCGAAAACGCAGTGGAAAAATTATTAATATTAGTTCAGTCGCCGCGGAAAAAGGTGGGCGTGGGCAAACAAATTATGCCGCAAGTAAAGGCGCAATTAATGCATTTACTAAATCACTTGCGGTAGAATTGGCAAAACGTAATATCACGGTCAATGCGGTGGCACCTGGAGTGATTGAAACTTCCATGAGCGAATCGGTGCGTGATCTGGCGGGCAACCAAGTGCTCGAACATATTTTATTAAATCGGTATGGGCAAGTCGATGATATTGCTCACGCTGTGGTATTTTTAGCGTCACCTTATGCAAATTACATCACAGGTGAAATTTTGCATGTGGATGGCGGATTTAAAATGGGTTAAGAATAGGAGAGGCAACCCGATGGAATTAAACGATGTATTTCCAAAAGTAAAAGAAATTTTAGCCGATGTATTAGCTATCGATGAAGACGATATAAAATTAACCAGCAGTTTAATTGACGATCTCGATGCGGAATCGATTGATTTTTTAGATTTAGTCTTTCGTTTAGAACGTGAATTCAAAGTCAAAATTCCCCGTGGACAAATCGAAAAAGAAGTGCGTGGTAATTTAAGCGATGAAGAATTTGAAAAAAATGGTGTTGTTACCGATGCGGGCTTAGCAGCGTTGCGCTCGTATTTAACCGAGGTGCCCGCCGATCGCATTAAAACCGGATTGAAAGTGAATAATATTCCCCGTTTATTCACGGTGGAAACTTTTTGTAAAGTTGTTTTAAAAGCGCAAGCACAGTAATGAATTTTTTATTTGTTGATCAAATTTTAAAATCCATTCCCGCACAAGAAATCCGCGGCATTAAACACGTGACCGCGGACGATATTTACCTAGAAAAAACCGCAGCAGGTAATTATGAATTAATGTCTTGCATCGTTGGTGAAGCATTAGGTCAACTCGCGGCGTGGAATGTTATCGCCTATTATCAATTTCAGCGACGTCCTGTGGCGGGGGTAGTGGGTGAAGTCGAAATTTTGGGTCAAGCCGCGCTGGGTGACAGTATTTTATTAGAAAGTGTTATCGATAGTGTTGATGAAAACGTGATTCACTATCACAGTGTTGCTAGCGTGAAAGACCACGCCATTTTAAAATTGCATCATGCCTTAGGGCCTTTTTTACCCGCAGAACAATTCATCGATCACGAAACCTTAACGGCGCAATATCAAAAAATTTATCGTCCTACTGAGTCGATTGAATTTATTTCTCACACCGCAAATCCTAATTTAATTCCACCGACGATTTTCCCAATCCACTTTGATAGTATTGTCGAGTGGAATAAAGGTCAGTCTGTTACCGCCATCAAAAAAGTAAATGGTCTTGCGCCGTATTTTGTCGATCATTTTCCGCGTAAACCCGTGTTACCTTTAAGTGTATTATTACAATGCCAAGTCAATCTGGCACGTGATTTTATTGCTAATTTAATGGACGAAGAAAATGCTCAGACCTATTTCCCGAGCAAAATTCGTCGGATCAAAATGAAAGAATTCGTGCAACCTGGCGATCAGCTTCTTGCGCGTATGGAATTAAAAGAACAAACCGAATCACATTGTGTTTTCCGCTTTCATTGTGAACTTCACGAAAAACGTGTGTGTGTTTCAGAAATTGAATTTCAACGCACTCCTTCACCAGCGAGGTGATTATGACCCACTCCAATAAATTTGTTATTACCGGCATTGGAATTGTTTCTCCTCTCGGTAACGATACGCAATCAACGTGGAAAAATTTATTATTGGGAAAAAGTGGTATTAGCCAATTACAATCCTTCGATGCCAGTGAATTTCCCACTCATATTGCGGCGGAAGTAAAACAATTTAATATAAAAGAGTATTTACCTGATCATAAATTCCTGCGTCAAAGCACCAATTTTGTGAGATTCGCTTTCGCGGCGGCAACACAAGCCTTTGCCGATGCCGGCATTCGTCCCACCGATCAAAACGCCGAACGCTGGGGATGTGTGGTGGGGAGCGGCATGATGACCGCCGAATTTGACTATTGGCAACGCTTCCAACAACGTTTTGCTGAAGATGGTTCAGTTAACACTAGACTTATGGATAATTCCGCACGCGATTTTTTAAATGTACGCGAATTTGCTAAAACACTTTCTAATAGCGGTTTGAGTTTATTATTACAACAGTTTAATATTCGCGGTTACACCAATTCTGTTCATACTGCCTGCGCATCAGGAGGCCAAGCATTAGGCTTAGCGTTGCAAGCATTGCGGCGCGGTGATGCTGATCGCATGTTGGTAGGTGGATTTGATTCGATGATTAATCCGATTGGTGTCGCGAGTTTTTGTTTATTAGGCGCATTATCCACCTACAACGATACCCCAGAAACCGCATCACGTCCGTTTGATTTAACACGCAATGGTTTTGTCTTGGGCGAAGGTGCCGCATTTTTAATTGTCGAAAACTATCAACGTGCGCAGCAACGCGGTGCTACGATTTATGCAGAATTAGCAGGAGAAGGCAATTCACTCAGCGCTTATCGTATTACCGATTCCCACCCTTCTGGCGATGGCGCCATTCAAGCCTTACAAAGCGCGTTACAAGATGCCAACGTTGAACCTCAACACGTAGATTATATTAATGCTCACGGCACCTCCACTAAAATGAATGATTTATCTGAATCCAATGCGATTCAAGCAGTATTTGGTTCGCGTGCGAAATCGATCGCAGTGAGTTCCACGAAATCGCAAACGGGACATTTAATTGCTGCGGCCGGCAGTATTGAAGCGGCGTTTTCGGCATTAGCCATTTATCACAGTAAAATTCCAGCTACCCGCAATTTAACCACACCCGATCCAGAATGCGATTTGGATTTTGTGCGCGAAGGCGTGCGCGATCGCGCGATCCGCGTCGCATTATCGGATTCATTTGGTTTTGGCGGCTCGAATAGCTGTGTGGTTTTCAAACACCCTGAATGGCAAGGGGAATAAGTTATGCAAAATGAAGTGGTTATTACGGGTTATGGTGCCATCGGGGCTACAGGTCACGATGTCGAAACGATGTGGAATGCGATTATTGCGGGTGAATCGGGTATTGCTGAAATTACCCAGTGGGAATTAGGCGATACGCCGTATCGGTTAGCTGGCGAAATAAAAAATGCTAAGCCTCAACAATTAATTGCCGATCGTAAATTATTAAAATTAATTTCTAAACAAGATGTATTAGGCATTTATGCGGCTAATCAAGCGATTGAACACAGTGGTCTAATTGACTATCGCAATAGTTTAACTGATGCGACAGATTTTAACGATCGTAGCGGAATTTATGTAGGATCACCTGGCAATAAATTTTATCAACAATACGATTTCATGCCATTGCTCGCACATGCTAAAAATAATTTGCAAGAATTTGGTAAAAAATTATTTGAAGAAATTCATCCAATGTGGCTCTTAAAAATTTTACCTAATAATGTCTTAGCTTATGTCGGCATGCAACATCAATTTAAAGGACCCAATCAAAATATTACTAATCATGCCGTCTCAGGATCACAAGCTCTGGCCGAAGCCATGCATGCAATTCAACAAGGGCAAATTGATCGGGCATTAGTCGTCGCCTACGATTGCGCGGCAGAACCGCAAGGTAATCTCTATTATGGTTCTATGGGTATTTTATCAGCAGAAGGCATTTATTCTTTCGACGAACGCCATAATGGCACTGTCTTAGCAGAAGCAGGCGCTGCGATTTTATTAGAGTCAAAAATCAGCGCGCAACAACGCCATGCTAAAATTTATGGTTCGGTATTAGCGGCTGCTACTGCCACAGAAGCTTCTGGCGTATTTGCCATTGGCGATAATGGGGATGCGGTAAAACGGAGTCTCGAAGTTGCATTAAAACACGCGAAACTCACCAGCCATGATATTGGGATGATCACAGCACATGCCAATGGCACACCGCAATCAGATAATAGTGAAGCCAAAGCCATTCACGCGGTATTTGACAATAAGCCGACTCCTGTCACCGGATTTAAATGGTCATGCGGACACACGCTAGCCAGTGCGGGAATCTTAGATACTATTTTTTCCATAAAAGCGTTACAAGAATCTTGCGTGCCAGCGATAGCAACATTAACGCGTGTTGCCAAAGAATGTGCGAATTTAAACCTCAGCACGCAACACCAGCCAGTGCATGCCAATACTGCTATGATCATTGCTCGAGGATTTGGTGGTATTGCCTCTAGTTTAATTATTACGGCATCATGACTTATTCTATTCGAACGTATTTGCAAACTATCACTCCGACCTTGAGCGGAAAAATTTTTTATTATCTCATGCCATACCGGCGAAAAATTATTTTCGCTAATTTGCGTCGGGTATTTTCCGATGAACTTAGTGAAGCTGACATAAAAAAATTAGCACAGTGTTTTTATTCTCATCTAGCTCGATCAGTCTATGAAAATATTAAAATGCGCTTTCAATCCTTAGCAACAATAAAAACACTGGCACGTATTGAAGGCTTAGATCATATTTTAAACGCGGCCGCAGAAGGAAAAGGGCTGCTAATTTTATCGGGACATTTTGGTAACTGGGAGTTATCCCCCATTGCGGGTATTTTAAACTTTACCCAATATCAACATCGTTTTCATTTTATTCGTAAAACACTGGGTGCAAAATGGATCGAAAAAATATTATTTCGTCGCTATTATCAAGCAGGCCTGAATGTTATTCCTAAAAAAAATTCCTTGATGCAAGTGTGTGATGCGCTCGATCGGGAAGACGCCGTAGTATTTATTCTCGATCAACACGCCAGTATCAAATCCAAAGATGGAATTATGGTAGAATTTTTTGGTGAAAAAGCAGGAACATTTCGTTCGCTGGCCATGCTGGCCAAACATACCCAAGCTCCCGTTGTTCCTGCATTGACTTATCGCGATAAGCACGGGCAACACGTATTAGAATTTTTGCCTAAATTAATTTGGCAACAAGCACAAACTGATACGGAAGAAATTTATCAAAATACGTTGTTATATAATCAAACCCTTGAAAAAATGATTTTAGCTCATCCTGAACAATGGCTGTGGTTACATCGTCGTTGGAAAGGTGACGTTTAATAGTACTATAGCTCGCCAATGAAGATGCAGGGGAGTCGGAGATTAAATCGCAGGCGTTAGGTAATAAGTGCGTTCGCTAAGCTTTCGCAAAAAAAGAGGAAAAATAGGTGTTTATTAGGATAACTCACTTCGACAATCAGTGAAAACTTCTAACCCTAAATTTTGACATCAGCCGCATCTTGAAGTGCGTTGGGTATATACTCAATGCCCTTCAAGATGCGATGAGCGAACACGAGCTTTGCTCGTACCGCTCATGAAAGATTAAAAAATAAGTTACCGCTTCATTTTAGATGGATCTATAATCAAATCCTTAGGTTGACTCGCTCTCACGACGAATTGACACACTGACCTAAAATAATCAACCGCTCATTGACAGGAGATATTATCATGATCGAATGCAAAGGTTATGCTGCGCAAAATGCTAAAAGTCCATTACAACCGTTTAGTTTCACCCGTCGCGATGTCCGCGATAATGACGTGCTAATTGAAATTACTCATTGCGGCGTCTGTCATTCCGATATTCACATGGCTCGCAATGAATGGGGAATGTCACTTTATCCCATGGTGCCAGGCCATGAAATTGTTGGTAAAGTTGTGAAGGTGGGATCGCGAGTCCATAAATTTAAAGTAGGCGATCACGTTGGCGTGGGTTGCATGGTCGATTCTTGTCAGCAGTGCCATTATTGCCATGAGCATTTAGAACAATATTGCGAAAAAGGTATGACCATGACATATGGCTCGAAAGAAGCGGCTACCAATACTCTGACTCAAGGTGGATATTCCAATAATATCGTGGTGCGCGAAGAATTCGTATTGAAAATTGCTGATAATTTATCATTAAGTCATGTGGCTCCTTTATTATGTGCCGGGATCACCACCTATTCTCCTTTACGTCGTTGGAATGTGGGTAAAGGCAGCAAAGTGGGCGTGGTGGGTTTAGGTGGCTTAGGTCACATGGCGATTAAACTTGCCCACAGCATGGGTGCCGAAGTGACTTTATTTACGCGCAGTTCCGACAAAGCAAACGATGCGATGGAATTAGGCGCACATCATGTCATTCTTTCGAATGACCGCTCACAAATGGCAAAAGCCGCAAATTCACTGGATTTTATTTTAGATACCGTTTCAGCAACGCATGAAATAAGTCCGTATTTGAATGCGTTAACATTGGAAGGGAGTTTGGTATTTGTCGGTGTGCCGGAGCAACCCCAAAATGTCTCGTTAATGCCATTAATTTTTACCCGTCGCCAAATGGCAGGTTCATTAATCGGTGGGATCCGCGAAACCCAAGAAATGTTAGATTATTGTGCTCAACACAATATTCTGCCTGAAATTGAAATGATTAATATCGATCAAATTAATCATGCATTTGATCGTATTTTAAAAAGTGATGTGAAATATCGTTTTGTGATTGATATGAAATCCTTATGAAAAAAAAAGAGCCAGTAAAACTGGCTCTTTTTTATTAGCAACAAGCTTATTCTGCGGCAGGAGCAGCAGCGTTGTCTTGGTTGTCTGCAGCTTTATTGTCCGCATCTTTTTTAGCAGCTTTTTCTTTTTTGCTGTGATGCTTAGATTTTTTATGATCTTTATTAGCATGATGCTTAGCATGATGTTTTGCATTAGTAGCAACTGTTTGTTGAGCAGCAGCTTGTGCACCAGCAGGAGCATTAGCAGCATCAGTAGCAGCGCTAGCAACGCCTAATAAGCATAAAGGAGCGGAAATTGCCGCAATTAACAAAGCTTTTTTAATAGACATGTTCAAATCCTCATTAAATTGATGAACGAAAAAACTAGGTTTATTGCAACATCAGAATCGAGTTGTGGCTCGTTGATTAGTTCAATCGAACCTAGGTACGCGGAAGCTTAGCAGAGCTTATAGGGTTTGAATAGATCTACTCGTAAAAAATCATTAAAAACTAGAAAAAAAAATGTTTAGATAATATTAGTTTACGATCTGTTTACAATCCATTTACAAAAGGTTTTCTAAGCCATAAACCAACTCGCTTAATTCGGTGACTTTTAGGCAAGCGAGGATCACACCCGGCATGAAGGCTTCGCGTCCGATGGAGTCGTGTTTGATGGTCAGTGTTTCACTGCGCCCACCGAATATCACTTCTTGATGAGCAACCAGCCCCGGCAAACGCACCGAGTGAATAGGAATGGTTTCATATAAAGCGCCGCGCGCACCAACTATGGTTTCTTGGGTATCGGGGTGATGGGGAATTGTCCCTAAAGCAGGTGCCATGAGTTCTGCTGTTTTAATCGCCGTACCAGAAGGCGCATCTAATTTATTTTCATGATGTAATTCGATAATTTCGGCATAACGAAAATATTTCGCCGCGTCTTGCGCGTATTTCATCATTAAAATGGCACCTAACGAAAAATTGGGTGCAATGATGGCACCACGTTGTAATTGCTGGCAACGAGCTTGAAGTGTTGCGATTTGTGGGGGCAATAAGCCGCTGGTGCCAACTACGGGAGATGCACCTTCATCCAAAATAATATTAATATTATTAAATACCGCTTTGGGTTGAGTAAAATCAACGACGATATCGGCGTGATGTTGTTTAATTAATTGAGCTAAATCATCACCTTGTTCTGCCTTGGCAACGAGATTAAATTCTGAGTGTTTTTCTATTGTGTCGCAGGTGATTTTTCCCATGCGACCCTTGGCACCATTGACAATAATTTTTTTCACCGCAATATCCTCTCCCAGTATAACCACAAAATATTTGCTAAACTAAAATGCTTATTCTATAGTAAGAAACTATTTTCAACCATACTGGTTATTGTTTCAAAAAGCAAACATGAGCATCGCTAAAAAAAGAGTATTAAGTGTTTTTAGTTTAGTAATGATCACGGTAACCTCTGTCGATAGCGTACGGAATTTGCCCGCAGCCTCTTTGTTTGGCAGTCAAATCATTGCTTATTTTCTTATTGCCGCCATTTTATTTTTAATTCCCACAGCATTAATTTCAGCAGAATTATCTACCGCCTTGCCTAAACAAGGTGGGGTTTATATTTGGGTAAAAACTGCCTTTGGCGATCGCGCTGGATTTTTAGCGATATGGTTTCAATGGATTGAAAATGTCATTTGGTACCCGACAATTTTATCGTTCATTGCTGGCACGCTGGCATATTTAATCAATCCCCATCTAGCAGATAACCGCTATTTTATTATCACCATTGTTTTGTTGGCATTTTGGGGTGCGACAATTTTAAATTTATTTGGTATGCGTTTATCGGCAAAATTTAGCGAATGGTGTGGTATTTTTGGATTAATTTTACCCATGCTATTAATTATTGGCCTAGGGTTAAGTTGGTTAATTTTGGGTAAACCGTTACAAGTTACCTTAAATTATCACACCATGTTACCCGATTTTTCGCAATCGGGTGTGGTAGTTGCGCTAACTGGAATAATATTGGCGTTTTGTGGCATGGAAATTACCACGGTTTATGCGCAAGAAGTGGAAAATCCACAGCGCGATTATCCTAAAGCACTCTTTATTTCCACGTTAATTTTAATTTCAACGCTGACGTTAGGTTCGTTAGCCATCGCGATGGTTATTCCCAAAAATCAAATCAGTTTAGTGGCCGGTTTAATTGAAGCCTTCGAAGATTTTTTTGTGGCGTATCATGCGGCGTGGTTAGTGCCCTGTGTCGCTGCGATGTTAATTTTAGGTGGGATGGGTAGTGTGAGTAATTGGATTATGGCTCCGTGCAAAGGCTTGTTAGTCGCGGCGAAGGATAATCATTTACCGCAGTGGCTTGCCAAAGAAAATCGCTATGGTGCGCCGACTTCCTTATTAATTTCTCAAGCAGTGATCACCACCTTGTTCACGATGGTTTTTTTATTACTGCCAGGAGTCAATGCCTCCTATTGGCTGTTAACCGCATTAGCTGCGCAATTATATATGGTGATGTATTTGCTAATGTTTGCGACAGGAATTTACATTAAATTTCTACGCCCTGATCTCAAACCCTCTTTTCAAATACCCGGGGGTAAATGGACACACACCTTGATTAGTACATTAGGTATTTTTACTTGCCTATTAACCATTGCCCTAGGATTTTTTCCACCAGACACTTTAAATGTAGGTAGTTTAGCGCGCTATGATGAAATTATTATTATTTCATTAATCATCATGATTTTATTGCCACTGGCTTTATTTCGCCGCAAAAAAAATTAATTCAGCGCTATACTTAACCATAGTACTAAACCTATCCAATGATTATTTAAAAATGCTTGGTGATAACTTTCAGGTTTTCGTTTTGCAATTAAACGCTGTTGATAAACAAATAATAATCCAATGATAATTAAACCACCGTAATAAATGAGTTTTAGTGACTGAAGATAACCTATTATCAACAGTAAAATTAAAAATATTCCTTGTAGAATACCAATGATGATTTGATCATAAGATCCAAATAAAATAGCGGTAGATTTTACGCCAATTTTTTCATCTTCTATTTTATCGCTGAGGGCATAAATGGTATCGTAGGCAATTGTCCACATTAATCCTGCATTATAAAATAGCCATGCCGTCAAGGTTAGAGTATTTTGCACACTGGCAAACGCCATTAAAATACCTAAATTAAAAACAACCCCTAAGACAAATTGTGGTAAATAAGTATAACGTTTACAAAAAGGGTAAAGGATTATTAACGGTGCCGCAATCACGGCGATGATAAAACATAAGCTATTTAACATGACGACGAGTAATAGAGAGAGTATTAAGAGTCCTATAAATATAAACAGTGCTTCGCGCGGCTGAATTAACTTCGCAGCGAGAGGGCGCATTTGAGTACGCGAGACGTGGCGATCGATATTACGATCAGCATAGTCATTGATAGCGCACCCCGCAGAGCGAGTGAATATAACTCCCAGTGAAAAAATTAGGATCAATTTCAAGGAGGGTGTGCTTGGTGTGGCTAGCCATAATGCCGCCAGCGTTGGCCATAATAATAATAAAATGCCAATGGGTTTATCGAGGCGGATGAGTTGCGCGTAATAGTAGAAGCGATTGAACATAGTTTTACTCACTGATCCAAAAAGTTTGATTATCGACGTTGAGTTTTTTTAAAGGATGATGGTATAAGCGCGATAAATTCTCAGCGGTTAACACATTTTCGAGAGCGCCAGCCTCATAAGAATAATCATCATATAATAATAACGCATGTGTGCAATAGCGCGAAACTTGATAAAGATCGTGCAGGCTCATAATAATTAATTTATCAGCGCAACGTTGGAGCAAATAAGTTAAAATAAAATGCTGATGATGAAAATCGAGATGATTACAGATTTCATCTAACGCGATAATAGGCGTGGTTTGTGCCAGAGTGGCGGCAATGGCCACGCGCTGAAATTCTCCACCCGATAACGTTTGAATATTGCGATGAATTAATTTCTCTAAATCCAATTCATGGATGATAGTCTCAAGAATATGTTGATCCTGTCTTGTTAATGCTTGCCAAAGCGTGTGATAAGGAAAGCGCGATTGGGCAATAAATTCACCGACAGTGAGCGGAAATTCTCGCGGTTGATCTTGGAATAATATAGCAAACAATTGGGCGAATTCTTGTTGTGAATAATCACTACTATTACGATGATTAAAGGTAATATCGCCTTGATATTTTAATAAATTCGCTAAACTTAATAGTAGCGATGTTTTACCACTGCCATTACAACCCAAAATTGCCCAACGCTCTGGTGCTCGCATAGTGATATTTAAATTTTGACAAATCATTTTTTTTTGACGAAAAATAGTTAAATGATTTAATTCGAGCGTAATCATGGAATTTTCCGCAGCAATAAAATTAAAAATAAGGGAACGCCGATGAGTGCAGTAACAACTCCCACGGGAATTTGTTGGGGCGATAAGATAGTTTGAGAAAAAGTGTTAGCAAAACATAAAAAGCTCCCGCCTCCCAAGACGCAGCCAGGTAATAATAAACGATAATTACGCAGGCCCAGTAATCTTAATAAATGTGGAATAATTAAACCGATAAAGCCAATTGGGCCTGCTAAGAGTGTGGCAGTCGTGGTTAAAATAGCACAGAGTATTATTAAAAAATAATAGAACAGTGTGGCGTTCATGCCTAAACTGCGTGCCGTCCATTCACCCCGTTGTAAAATGTTCAAAGGTTCAGCCAGAATAAAGGTTAAGATCAAACTCAAACATAAAATGCTTAAGGAAAAATACGGAATGTGAGTTTGATCAATTCTGCCTAACAACCAAAATAACATGCTTTCAGTTTGGTGTTGTTGGCTAATGCTCAACATAAAACTCACCACAGCACTTAAGCCACTTGCCATGATCACTCCACATAATAATAAGCGTTGGCTATGCCACTGCTTGCGATTAAACAGTAAAATAATCGCTAGCGTGATCATTGCCCCGCACCAGCCTAAACAGTGCATGGTGGCTAGGGATAAATCGAATAAGATACTAATAAGCACACCACAAGCAGCGCCACTGGAAATACCAAGAATATAGGGATCGGCGAGTGGATTACTTAAAATAATTTGCAATAATGCGCCGCATAACGCTAATAACCCTCCTACGCAAAATGCGCTGAGTGCGGTGGGTAAACGCAATTGCCAAATAATGGTGTGAGCTAAACTCGGTTTTGGAGAAATTAACGCAGTGATTATTTCTTGCCAGGATAAATAAACATCGCCATTGACCAGCGCATTGAGCAAACTCGCGCAACTGAGTAAGCTGCCAATCAGCAATAGCCCAGTTAGTTTTTGAGGTGAATATGAATAGTTAGTCATGTTGGATAGGCTTAGAATACGGTTAGGGATAATATACCACTCGTAAATTCAGAAACGAAATCAAGTTTTTCTCCTCATGGTTAAGCATTAAATAATTTTTTTGCGTGTCTGATTTTTTTATGGAACAATGAGCCTATCTAGCGCTAATTGATAGTTTTAAGCATGGCAATCATCGATGAAGAGGGATTTCGAGCAAATATAGGGATTGTGTTAAGCGATAAACGTCGTCGTTTATTTTGGGCACGTCGTATTGGACAAGATGCCTGGCAATTTCCTCAAGGTGGAATGCATGAGGGCGAATCGTTCGAAGATACCTTGTATCGCGAACTCGCTGAAGAAATTGGTTTAGAGCCCAATGATGTGGATATTCTCGCCAGTTCTGCCGATTGGCATTATTATCGTATTCCTCAGCACATGTTAAGACATTATCACAAGCCCTTATGTATCGGACAAAAACAACGATGGTTTTTACTACGCTTAATTACCAGCGATCAAAAACTCCGTTTAGATTTAAACGATTCACCCGAGTTTGATAGTTGGCGTTGGGTAAAATATTGGTACCCCGTCAATCACGTTATTAAATTTAAACGTGAAGTTTACCGCCAAGTGTTAGAAGAATTTTCACCCGTAATTTATCGATAGGGCCAGGCCATGTTGGAATTATTGCGTCGCATCGTGCAAGAAGTCAGTAGCGTAGAAACGCTAGCTGATGCATTGCGTTTGATGGCAGAACGCATTTGTGAAGCCATTGAAGCCGATGCCTGTAGTATTTTTTTACGCGAACGCACGACGGATAATTTTATTTTAATGGCAACTGATGGCTTAAATCCTAACTTAATCGGTTTATTAAAAATTAATGTCGATGATAGTTTGGTGGGTTTAGTTGCTAAACGCGGCGAACCGATTAATTTAGACGACGCCGGAGAACATCCTCAATTTCGAGTGGTGCCAGAGTTAGGTGAAGAGCGCATGCGTGCTTTTCTAGGTGTACCCATTATCCGCCAACGCAAAGTGTTAGGGGTGTTGACTGTTCAACAAGAAGAACAACGTCGCTTTGATGAAGCAGAAGAAGCATTTTTAATTACGCTCGCCACGCAATTAGCGGGTGTTATTATTCAAGCGGATGTCGCCATCGAAGCAGACACTCACTCTAAAACAGGATTAGCCACTCTGCATGAAAGCACCTTAATCGGTGTGAGTGGTTGCGATGGCATCGGGATTGGGCAAGGATTAGTAGTGTATCCCGCTGCCGATTTAGATGCTGTGCCAGAACGTCCCGCGCAAAATATTGGAGAAGAGATTGAATTATTTAACGCGGCACTTGAACGTTCGCGGCAAGAAATTCGTCAATTAGCAAAACGTTTAGCCACCACTTTGCCTCCTGAAGAACAAGCCTTATTCGATGTCTATGAACGTATTTTAGATAATGCCAGTCTCGGCGCTGAAGTCATAAAACTTATTCAAGAAAAAAATATTTGGGCACAATCGGCGTTATGCCAAGTTATTAATCGACATATTCGTCAATTTTCAAGTATGGAAGATAATTATTTAAAAGAACGCGCGGATGATATTGAAGATTTAGGCAAGCGCGTGTTATCGCATTTGCAAAGCGACGAACAAGAACAACAAGATTATCCCGATCACACCATTTTAATTGGCGAAGAAATTACGGCGGCTAATATTGCAGAAGCCCCACAAGAAAAAATTGTTGGGATTATTTCAGGGCGTGGCTCGCGTAATTCACACGTGGCGATTTTAGCGCGGGCATTGAATATTCCAACGGTCATGGGTGTCACGGGTTTAAAACCTCAACAATTAGACAATCAAGAAATGATTGTGAATGGCTTCATGGGGCAAGTTCATGTTGCGCCTTCTGCGACAGTAAAAAATGAATTTTTAGCCTTACTCACGCAAACGCGCGCGCTCGATGAAGAATTAGCCGAATTAACCGATCTGCCAGCGCAAACCTTGGATGGCTATCATCTCGCATTATCTGTTAACACCGGATTAGTCGCCGATATCAGTCAATCATTATCGGTGGGAGCAGAAGGTGTGGGTTTATATCGCACAGAAATTCCTTTTATGATCCGTGAGCGCTTTCCCACTGAAAAAGAACAAAGTATTATTTACCAACAATTACTCGCGGCATTTTCACCTCGCCCAGTGATCATGCGCACCCTTGATGTGGGCGGTGATAAAGCGTTGCCTTATATGCCGATTGAGGAAGATAATCCCTTTCTAGGATGGCGCGGTATTCGCTTAACGCTCGATCATCCCGAAGTATTTTTAGTGCAATTGCGCGCGATGTTACGCGCCAATCAGCGCCACCGTAATTTACGCATTTTATTTCCCATGATCACCAATTTAACGGAAGTTACCGATGCGTTACGGTTATTGCATCAGGCGCATCAAGAAGTTTTAGAAGAGGGCATTGATATTGAATTGCCTCCCGTCGGTGCTATGATTGAAGTCCCTGCTGCCGTTTATCAGGCCAGACAATTAGCGCAACGTGTGGATTTTTTATCGGTAGGTTCTAACGACTTAACTCAATATTTATTAGCGGTCGATCGCAATAATCCTCGAGTGGCAAATTTATACGATTCATTGCACCCAGCCGTTTTGCGCGCTTTATTATATATTGCGGAAAGCGCTCATAAAGAAGGGAAAGTGGCGAGTGTGTGTGGTGAAATGGCGGGCGATCCCGTTTGCGCCATTTTATTATTAGCGATGGGTTACGATAGTTTAAGTATGAATTCCAGTAATTTACCGCGAATAAAATGGGTTATTCGTAAATTAACTCTTGCGCGTGCCAAACAATTATTAGAAGAAGTTTTGACTATGGACGATCCTGCTATAATACGTTGCCATTTAGAATTATTTTTAGATGAAATGGGCTTAGGTAATTTAATTAATATGGGAAGAAAAAGTGACCTTCATTGAATTATTATGTTTTTTTCTCACGGGAATTTTAACCGGACTTTTATCGGGTTTACTTGGCATTGGTGGTGGGCTGATTGTGGTTCCAGCATTACTCTTTCTTTTTCAACATTTTACTCCTCAATTAGCGTATCCCGTTCACATGGCCGCTGGCACGTCATTTGCGATTATGATCATTACCTCTATTTCATCGACGTGGCATCATCAACGATACGGTGGTGTGATTTGGCCCTTATATCAAAAATTATTACCCGCTATGGTATTGGGCACTCTCAGTGGTGTTGTGATCGCTAATTTTTTAGAGGGCTCAATCATTAAAATTCTCTTCGGATTCTTTTTATTATTTGTCGCCGTGCGCATGTCGTTATTAATTCAACCTAAACCCACTCGCACGTTACCTGGACGCTTAGGATTAAGTTTGTTTGGTTATGGGGTGGGATTAAAATCCGGCATGTTTGGTGTGGGCGGTGGCACACTGACAGTGCCTTTTTTAACGCGTTGTAATGTTCCCATGCGACAAGCCTCGGGTACTTCTACTATTTGTAGTTTTACCATCGCTCTCGTTGGAACACTGGGCTTTATTATTTCGGGGTTGCGTCATCCAGCGCAGCAAGCGGGTTTCACCGGATATATTTATTGGCCGGCATTTTTTGGTGTGGCGCTGGGCAGTTTACTCAGCACGCCTTTAGGAACGTATTTAGCACAAGTATTACCTGTTAATATCACCAAACGTATTTTTGCGGTTTTATTATTATTTGTCGCACTCCGTTTAATTATTTACTAGGGCATATTGAAAATTCAATTAATGGCTAACATTAGGAATAACACGATGTTGATGTATCCTCAAATTAATCCAGTTGCTTTACAAATTGGCGAATTTAAAATTCATTGGTATGGCATTATGTATTTGATTGGCTTTTTAGGTGCCTGGTTATTATGTTTGCCAGCGTATCGACGCGAACGTTTGGGATTATCGACGGAACAAGTGGGGGATTTAATTTTTTATGGTGCCTTAGGCGTGGTATTGGGCGGTCGCATTGGCTACATGCTATTTTACGATTTTACGCAATTTATTCATCAACCCTGGATCATTATTCGCGTATGGGATGGCGGCATGTCATTTCATGGTGGATTAATCGGTGTGATTTTGACAATGTATTGGTTTGCTAAACGTCATGGTATCGCTTTTTTCGCCTTGACGGATTTCATTGCTCCCGTGGTGCCGATTGGTTTGGGCGCTGGCCGAATTGGCAATTTTATTAATGGTGAATTATGGGGGCGAGTAACCACTGTGCCTTGGGGCATGATCTATCCACAAGCAGGAATGTTACCGCGTCATCCTTCAGAAATTTATGAATTTTTATTGGAGGGCGTTTTATTATTTATTATTCTCTGGTTGTTTCAACGTCAACCACGTCCACGCATGGCGACTTCCGCATTATTTTTAGTAGGCTACGGTTGCTTGCGATTTTTATGCGAATTTTTCCGTCAACCCGATCCGCAACTGGGCTTTATTGCGTTTGGCTGGCTGACTCAAGGGCAATTATTATCAATTCCCATGATTTTGCTGGGGGGTGGATTATTTTATTTTAGTTATCGTTGCGATCGACGCCCATCATTTTGAATCGGGTTAAGATACGCGCTATCATTAACTTTGAATGTAGCGAGCTAGTTGATCGCGTTCGTATTGTAATTCATCAATCGTCCAGCCTAAGACATGGCGGATCGAGACAATTGCATAAACTGTATTATCCTCATTCATCACCGGTAAATGACGGCAACCAATATCGCGCATTAATTCAAAACATTCACCCACTGTGGTATCTGGAGTCACCGTTTTTACCCGACGCGTCATCACATCGCATAATTTCACGACATCGGGATCTTGTTTATTCGCGATAATCTTGGTTAATAAGTCACGCTCGGTAAAAATGCCAGCGAGTTGATTATTTTCCATAATCACTACACTACCAATTTTTTTAGCAGCCATGACTTCAGCCGCTTTTGCCACCGTATCCTCACTCGATAAAATCTGTACGGTTTGGGGTTTTAATAATGAACGAATATGACTCATGATGTTTCTCCTTAAACAGCAATGGGGGCATCGATTTTGGGATGGAATTGATAATTAAGAATTTCAATGTCGTCGAATTTAACTTCGTTAATATCAGTCAGTTGACGTTTAATATTTAATGTGGGTAAAGGTAATGGCTCGCGGGATAATTGGGTAAGCACTTGTTCGATATGATTACTATAAATATGGCAATCCCCACCACTCCAAATAAATTCACCCACCTCCAAACGACAAATGTGTGCGATCAGATGCGTCAGCAAGGCGTAAGAAGCAATATTAAAGGGCACGCCTAAAAAGGCATCGGCAGAACGTTGGGTGAGTAAACATGATAATTGTTTACCAGAAACAAAAAATTGAAATAATAAATGGCAAGGTGGCAGCGCCATTTTATCGAGTTGTCCAACATTCCAGGCAGAAACAATGTGGCGTCTGGAATCGGGGTTGCGCTGAATGGAATGAATGACTTGTTCGATTTGATCGATAATTTCTCCATTTGCACCTTCCCACGCGCGCCATTGTTTTCCATAAATCGGACCTAAATTGCCTTTATCATCTGCCCATTCATTCCAAATGGTGACTTTATTATCGTTTAAATAGCGAATATTGGTGTCGCCACGCAAAAACCACAGTAATTCATGGATAATACTGCGCAAATGCAATTGTTTCGTGGTCACTAAGGGAAAACCTTCTTGTAAATTAAAGCGCATTTGGTAGCCAAAATAGGCCAACGTGCCCGTATTTGTCCGATCAGCTTTTTCCACTCCATAATTTAAAATGTGACGCAAAAAATCTAAATACTGGCGCATGTTGATGTCCCGTAAGCTAAATAAAGATTATTCTACTCGAAGTCATTCGGTAAACAAACTGATTGTTTATCTTAAATTGGAGTAGCGAAAGTGCTATAAGTTCATTTTCGTGAAAGGGTAATTCCAGTACAATGCACGCTAATAAAAGAGTAGGATGCCGGATCGAGGAAATGTTATGGCAAAAATCGTGATTAAAGAATTGAAAGCACAAACTACAATTGGCGTGCATGCGTTTGAACGCAAGATTAAACAAACTGTGGTGTTAGATGTTGAAATGGAGTGGGACATTGGTAATGCCGCGCAGAGTGATGATCTCACTCAGTCGTTAGATTATGCCAGTATCGCAGAATCCTTAACCACTACTATTGAAAACCACCAAACCCAATTATTAGAGCGGTTGATCCTAATTCTAGGGCAAGTATTAGAAGAAAAATATGCTGTGACACATTACAAACTTTATTTACGCAAACCTCATGTGCTGAGTAATGTGCAAGAAGTGGGGGTGATTTTGGAGCGATAGCGATTAAACGAATATACTCTTCATGCCCAAAATCCCATCGTTTTGAGTATATACCCAACGAGCTTCAAGATGCGGTGAGCATCTTGAAGCGCCACTCATCGCGATGGGGGTTTCCAAGGGGGAAAATCGCGATTTTCCCCCTTGGTGAGCGAGCACGAGCTTTGCTCGTGCCGCTCATCAATAAAAAGATATACCGCTCGCCATCTTTTTATCCCGCATCTTCATTGGCGAGCGGTATATTTACATAATGTGTTAATAATACGATATTATAATCCTTGGCAGTTCACCAATAATAAAAAGGTAAGAGGATGTTTAGCGAAGAAGTTAACAGGCTAAGAGATTTAAATAGCACAGCTCAGCATATTTACAAGCAGTATGAAAATCTTATAAATAATTCGAACCGTGATAGCAATAAATTCAGTTGGCCTCAGCATTTAATGCTGGCTTTGATTGTTGGTTGCATTAATTATCCGCTAAGAAACCAGAATGTTTTTTTTGAAAACCATGTTAAAATTTCAAGGTATGTTTTATTTCAATTTAGAAATCAAATCATTAGAAATACTGGAACCACATCCAGCAGTAGCTCACCTCAAACAATACGGAAATATCGGTTAGAATTTATAGATAAGTGCGATAAGTTTCAAAGAAGTTTCTTGGGCAAGTTAACGGATGCGGTTATCAAAAATTATCAAAATAATTTTTTGGCGAAAATGGAGAGTGACAAGAGCGAGCTTATTATAAGCAACCCCGTTTTACCAAAAGACATAATGGAATTTTATGGTTTTTATTTGGCATGCCAAAAATATATTCCAGATAATTCTCTCCCAGAATCTTTGCTCAAAAAAATAGCGGAAATCAATATTGAAACATCTAATATCGCGGAAGATCATTTTTCGAAAGATGATATTAACGCTGTAAAAGCATTTTTTTCTGGAATACCTTCAGAATCGTACGCCGAAATTTTATCAAACTTAATTTATCAATCATTTTATGCTCCGTTAAAATCTATCTTAAAAAATATCAGTGAAATTTCTGGAAGTTTCATTAAGACTTGGTATAAAAAAATTTTTACACCAAACGCCAGCGACTACACAATGAATGAATTTTTTCATATCTGTTATTGGTTTTCACAGTTTTTTATAAACGATGGTGATACAGTTATCTTTTTGGAATCACTGTACTCTATGAACTGGTTTGAAAACGCATCTATTGCATTAAGAAAATTTCTCATGAGCTTTAATCAGAATTATCAAGCGGAATTAAAGAAAGCTTCTCAATCAAATGATGATTTGAGTTTTTCAGATAGTGATTTTGATGATGACGATGATGATGACGATGATGATGACGATGATGATGACGATGATGATGACGATGATGATGATGACGTTGAGGAGCAAGATTATGATGAGGAATCTCATCAAGCGGAATTAAAGAAAAATGAAAGTTCGTTGTTAAAATCAGCCGTTGATTTACGTTTCTCTGCAATCACCCAGTCATCAGTAAAGCATTCATCCAGACAAAAGCGTGCAGCAACGACTGAAATACCCAATCCACGTGACCCTAAATCGGCGAAGCAAACTAATTACTCAGCAGTTGATTGTGAGGTTGTTACCGCAGTGGGTCAATCAGATTGTCCGCATTTAGCAACTTCAGATCAATTATTACCCTCATCATCAAACTCACAAGCTAGCGCAGTCTTAGGGGCTACTTCTTCACAAGCGTCTTGCCTGCATTTAATATCATCCTCGGCTGTGACAAGTAATACTTCTTCACAACCACCTTGCTCGGAATCAACCAATGTATTTCCGTCCCCCTATTCTCTATTTTCTGGAAATAATGCTGGAAATCCAATAGTAATAACAGCTGATAGCGCACCAGCAGCACAAGCAAAACCATTACCTCCAAAGCCCGCTACTCCAGATCCGCAACATGTTATTCATACTAATCCAGCATCAACTATTGCAATGACTGACCAACAAATGTATCAATTAGCTCAACTTATGCAGCAGCAACCCAAGCCTGATGATAATAATACGGGGTTACCTTCCGAGGATGGTTTCCCCACAGATTATACTGTTTCTAATAGTACGTTAGGCCTATTTTTGCGACCGTAATCGCCAACGACATAGTTGCAGTTTTGTGAGTTTTGCGTTATCACTGTCTGTTTGAAATAAGAGTTAGTTAATAATAAGAAACTTGATCGATTAAACCGCTAAAATGGTTAAGCCTTTGTGAGTTATGATCCGACTATGGTTGGATTTATTGTTATTTTATGGATGAGGGGTGATGGCAATGATAGTGATTTTTTCTTTTCCAGGGCCATAGCACCAGAATATGCGATAAGCAGCAGGTGTGTTATTTTCTGCGTAAGCCTCAAACACTTCCTCGCCATTGTGGCCAGTAATTGCAGTATATTTATGGGTATTTAAACCTGGGTGTCGCGGATTTTTTTCCAAGTAATCGAGCGCTTTTAAGACGGCTTTTAATCGTTTTGCTAAGCTTTTATCTTGTTGTAGCAGTGCTAGTTGTGATTTTGCAACAGGCGTAAATTGCAGCTTAAACATTATTCCGTTTCATCTTTGTTAGCATATTTTGCAAAACTACCCAAGTCATGCAGCTTTCCCTCTTTGGCTTCCTCAAGACCTTGTTTTACTGCTTGTAATGCAGATTTATTATCAAATAGCCACTTTTCGCGAGCAGGAATTTCTACCAGCGGATCTAAAATAATGCGGTGATGTTTATCAACGTGCACGGCAAAGCTGCTAATACCTTCGGCTAATTCTCCGAGATAGATCCTGCCTTTGGCGTCGGGTTTAAGTGTTTTTAGCGGGCGGACCATAATTTCACCTGTTATTGTTTGAGTACATGATAAAAGTATAGCACAAAGTGGGAACATCTATAATTGCTTATTTTCCCACCCGACCGAAATAGTTGCAGTTTTGCCAATTTTGCGTTATCACTGTCTTTTTGAAACAAGACCTAGTTAACAATAGGAAACTCAATGCAAATTTTAATGTGTCAACCGGATTATTACGATGTTGTCTATGAAATTAATCCTTGGATGAAAAAAACCACGCAGGTTAATCGCACCTTAGCTCAACAACAATGGCAAGCGTTGTACGAAACTATTCAACAATGTGGTGCGCGTGTGGAATTAATCCCGCCGCAACCACAATGGCCGGATATGGTGTTCACTGCCAATGCAGCGTTAGTTCATCATCGTCAAGTGTATTTAACCCATTTTCGATTTCCAGAACGTCAAGGTGAACGCGGTTTTTTTAAAGAATGGTTTTTAGCGCAGGGCTATGAAATCTTAGGTGACGATTTATCTTTTTATCATGAAAAGAATTTTCAAGGATCCTATTTTGAAGGGGCAGGTGATGCGTTATTTGCGGGTGAGATTTTATTTGTAGCCCATGGCTTTCGTAGCGATAAAAAAGTGTATCAAGATATTCTTGAAAAAATGAACATTAAAAAAATGGTATTATGCGAATTAATTGACTCCTATTATTATCATCTCGATACCTGTTTTTGCCCACTTAACGATCGTCAAGCGATTTGGTGGCCGCAGGCGTTTAGTTTAGAATCTCAAGAAATGATGCAACATCAAATGGAATTGTTCAGTGTGCCAGAACACGAGGCAAAATTATTTGCTTGTAATGCGGTAGTGATAGCAAACAAGGTGATTATTCCCAGTGGTTGCGTAGAAACCCAGAAAATACTCGAGCAATTAGGCTGTGAAGTTTATTTTTGTGATATGAGTGAATTTATTAAAGCGGGTGGCGCGTGTAAATGTTTAACCTTAGCGTTATAAAAGGTGAATGATGAATTTTATCGAAATAGAAAATCAATTTGGGGCGCATCACTACAAACCTTTACCGGTTGTTTTAACGAAAGCGCAAGGAATTTTTGCCTGGGATGTTCAGGGTAAACGTTATATCGATATGATGAGTGCGTATTCAGCCGTGAGTCACGGGCATTGTAATGAAGAATTAATTAAAACGTTAACCGCGCAAGCACACCAATTAAATGTTATTTCACGCGCGTATTACAGCGATAAACTAGCTCCGTTTTTGCAAAAAGCCTGCACCATGATGGGGTTTGATATGGCATTGCCGATGAATTCGGGGGCAGAAGCGGTAGAAACTGCTTTAAAAGCCGCACGAAAATGGGCCTATACCGTCAAAAAAATTCCAGGAAATACGGCTGAAATTATTGCTTGTCAGGGCAATTTTCATGGTCGCACAATTAGTATTGTGGCAATGTCTTCTGAGCCACAATACCAAGCCGGATTTGGCCCTTTTCCCAGTGGCTTTAAATTAATTCCCTATGGCGATGCGGAAGCGTTGCGTCAAGCTATCACGCCCAACACCGCGGCATTTTTAGTGGAGCCTATTCAAGGTGAAGGCGGAATTATTTTACCCCCTCCGGGATTTTTACAAGCCGCCCAGCAAATTTGTCGGGAAAATAATGTATTATTAATCTGCGATGAAATTCAAACGGGATTAGGCCGTACCGGAAAAGTATTAGCGTGCCAACATGAAAATATTATTCCCGATGCGGTTATTTTAGGTAAAGCGTTAGGAGGAGGCATGTTGCCTGTCTCGTTATTTTTAGCTAAACGAGAAGTGATGAATGTGTTTACGCCCGGCGATCATGGTAGTACGTTTGGAGGTAATCCTTTAGCCTCTGCCGTCGCCCTGCGAGCACTCGAATTAATTGAAGAATGCCAGTTATGTGAAAATGCGCAAATCATGGGGGATTATTTTATTGCGCGGTTACACAGCATTTCTCGATCACCGATAACACAGATTCGCGGCAAAGGATTACTGATTGGTTTGGAAATTGATCCGCACATTGCGAGTGGTCGTGAATTTTGTTTACGTCTGCTAGAGAAAGGCATTTTAAGCAAAGAAACGCACGATACGGTGGTGCGTTTGGCGCCACCATTAATTATTAATGAACCACAAATTGATGAAGCGATAAACCTCATTCGTGAGGTCATCGAGAGCTTTTAGGTTAAAAACAATATTATCATTAAGTGAGCCATGCAAGGTTTCAAACATAGATTATTAACAACAAACCGTTGGATAAATGCCGAAGCGCTTGCAGCCGAATGCCATGATAACAATTTATTCTCATGGCTAACTCACGCGGGTTCTTTCACGCAAGCGTTTAATCAGTTATTTAATTATCCGCTGCAAGTGGAAGTGTTAACTGAAAAACAAGCTATCATCGCGGCGGCTGAAGCAAATTATCTTAATTTACCCCATCATGCTACCGCTCATGTGCGCGAAGTGAAATTATACTCTGAAAATATCATTTTCATGTATGCTCGCACGGTGATCCCTTTGCCAACGTGGGATGATAATAATAATGCGTTAGGAAAACTCGGTGATACGCCGTTAGGCTACTATTTATTTCAACATCCCAGTATGCAGCGCAGTTCATTAGAGTTCATGGCGATCGATAAAACCCAGTCCATTTGGGCGCGGCGTTCGCAGTTTTATTTGGATAAAAAACCGTTGGCATTATACGAAATATTTTTGCCAAGTCTTAAATTGAAATGTTGTCGTTAAACCCTCATAAGAATATTCATTCGTGAGATTTTGAAAAGGCTCTAAACACTCATTAGAAAATATGTTGATCCGTTTGTTGCTCCTGATAAGACGGATTATTATCGTAATTAAATTGATCGGAATAGGGTTCAAATTGTGGCTCATATTGTTTGCGGAATACTTCAAATTCACCATAATTTGATCCCGGCGCTGTGCGTTGACCAGTTCGCGGATCAATTCGTACGTAGACTAACCCAGGAGGTTCAGGTAGTGTGTGCTCCGGTTTATCTTTTAATGCCACCGACATGTAATCAATCCAGATAGGTAAAGCTGCTTGCGCGCCATATTCACGCAATGATTGCGGATTATCAAACCCCACCCACACAGTCGTGATCACATCGGCATTAAATCCTGAAAACCACGCGTCGAATTTATCGTTAGTGGTTCCCGTTTTTCCGGCAATATCACTGCGTTTCATGTCCAAGGCGCGTCGCGCAGTTCCTCGTTTTATAACGTCTTGTAGCGCAGAATTAATAATAAAAGCATTTTGTGGAGAAATAACTTGTGGGGCGATTTGATCGGGTGGTGGTAAATTCGGTGAAAGTGCATCGATATCATTGCAGGCCGTGCAAGCGATTTTAGGATGAGCTTGATAAATTGTTTTACCATCGAGATCATCAATTCTATCGATAAAATAAGGCGTAATTCGGTAACCCCCATTCGCAAAAGTGGCATAACCTGTGGCTAATTCTAACGGCGTAACCTGGGCGGTGCCTAAGGCTAAGGTTAGATTAGGAGGTAAACGTTTTGGATCAAATCCAAACCGAGAAATATAATCGATGGCATTGGGGATACCAATCGCCTCTAACAAACGAATAGAGACTAAATTTCGCGATTGCATTAATGCCACGCGCAAGCGCATCGGGCCGTAAAATTTGCGATCGGAGTTTTGTGGACGCCAGGGTTTTTGGCCTGGAATGGTGATAACAATGGGGGCGTCATTGACAATGCTTGCCAGAGTAAAGCCTTGTGCTAGGGCGGCGGAATAAATAAACGGTTTAAAGCTAGATCCTGGTTGTAACTCACCTTGAGTCGCGCGATTAAATTTACTTTTATAATAATCGTAGCCACCAATAATAGCGAGAATAGCACCATTACCAGGATTTAATGAAACTAAAGCACTTTCGGCGCGTGGAACTTCGCCTAACGTCCATTCATCGGGAGATTTTTCCCAAACTCTTACCACGTTGCCTTCAGTAAAAATCTTTTGGAGTGGACGTCTTGTCCACGCCAAGCCTTTCCATGAAATCGTTACGATTTTGCCATTGGCTAATAAAATTTGCGAAGTTTGTTTTTCAGAATGGATTACCGCGCCAGGTAATAAAGCACCAATTCGCGATGTTTTTCGTAATGCTTTAATCCACGTTTCTTTTTGGTCGGGAGAATAATTCCCGAGATTTTTGGTTGGTAGAGGATAGGGGTAGGCGCGACGAATGGTGTAGGCCAACAAACCCTTTTGCACGGCCTTGATGGCAGCCGTTTGATTTTTACTGCTCACGGTCGTATACACACTAAAACCTTCGGTATAAGCGTCTTCTCCGTATTTAGCGAATAATGCTTGGCGCACCATTTCAGCGAGATACATAGCTTCTACTTGGATTTGAGGCCCGTGATAACGTGCCTTGATGGGTTCGAGAATAGCTTGTTCATAAGCTTTTTTATCGATGTAATGTAATTCATACATGCGTTTTAAAACATGATCACGACGATTCTTGGCACTGACAGGATTGGACACGGGATTATTGGCAGAAGGTGCTTGTGCGAGTCCGCCAATCATGGCCATTTCGGCAAGAGTGAGTTGATCGAGAGTTTTGTTGTAATACACTTTCGCGGCAGCGCCCACGCCATACGCGCGATTACCAAGATAAATTTTATTTAAGTAAAGTTCTAAAATTTTTTCTTTGGAAAATTCATGATCAATTCGCAAAGCCAATAAAATTTCATTAAATTTACGGCTGTAAGTTTTTTCGCGTGATAAAAAGAAATTTCGTGCGACTTGCATAGTGATGGTGCTAGCACCTTGTTCTTTGCGTCCGGTTAAAAATAATTGTTTGGCCGCACGAATTAATCCAATAAAATCGACGCCACTGTGTTCATAAAAACGTTGATCTTCGGTAGATAAAAATGCTTCTTGTAATAATTTAGGGATTTGGGGAAGTTCAACTGGAATACGACGTTTTTCACCGAATTCTGCAATTAATTTTCCATCGGAAGTGTATATTTTCATGGGAACTTGCAAATGCATGTCTTTTAAAACAGCAACATCGGGTAATTTATATTGCATGTAAAAATAACAATAGCACACTAAAATAACGCCAAGAACAAATACCACCATGGCGAGTCGGAATAAATTAACGATGAGTATTTGAAAATATTTCATGATGTCTGTATTGCCAGTTGATTAAAGGCTGAATGTTTACGCATTATCCCTGAATTTTTACGCATAATCAAAACTTTCGCGGCATACACATTTTCAGTGTGCGAGCATGAGCTTTGCTCGTGCCGCTTGCCATCATTTTATCTCGTAACTTCATTGGTGAGCGCGATAGATCGCGCTAAATTTTAATGCCACGGCCAAAGTAAACTTCTTGCATTTCTTGTTTTAGTAGTTATAGCATAGATACGATTAAATGTGTTTGTTGTTTTATGATGAATATCATATACTTAACATCTGTACTTAAAGGGAATTAAACTCGTGTTCACGAAATTCAAACGCAAGAAAAAATTATTGGGTTTAGATATCGGCACTAGCTCGGTGAAAATAGTCGAGTTGAGCTATAGTAATTCCCGTTATTGCTTAGAAAATTATGCGGTAGCTCCCTTTCCTGAAGATGCGGTATTAGAAAAAGAAATTCGTGATATCGAAGGGGTTACAGAAGCCATCAAAACCGCATTTGCCCACGGACGCTTTTCCACGAATCATACAGCATTAGCAATGCCCAGTTCTTTGGTCATCACTAAAATCATTCAAATGGACGCAAGTCTTAGTGAAATTGATCTTGAACCACAAATCGAACTAGATGCCAATCGCTATATTCCCTATCCGCTGGAAGAAGTCAGCCTGGATTTTACCGTGTTAGGGTTGAATGCAAAAGATAACACTAAAAACGATATTTTATTAGCAGCCTCACGCAAAGAACAAGTTGATGCGCGAGTCGATGCCGTACAGGATGCAAGTCTAATTGTAGATGTGGTCGATGTTGAATCCTATGCGCTGGAACGCTCTTTAAAATTATTAGCACCACAATTACCAGATGGCGGCGAAGATAGGTTAATTGCAATGGTCAATATTGGCGGTTCGGTAAGCTCACTTTCTGTGTTTGAAAATTTACAATTGGTGTATACGCGCGAAGAAGCTTTTGGCGGGCGGCAATTAACCGAAAGTATTCGTAATCATTATGATATGGATTATGAACAAGCAGAACGCGCCAAATCATCTGGCACATTACCGCCAGAATACGAAACTGACGTGTTACAACCTTTTAAAGAAACTATTGCGATGCAAGTATTTAATGCGTTGCAATTTTATTATTCTTCTACAGACGAAGAAAACATTGATCATTTGTTATTAGCGGGAGGAGTCGCTTCTATTCCAGGTGTAATCGATTTAATTCGCGATCGTACTGGGATCGAAACCAGTCTTGCCAATCCCTTTAGCAATATGGATGTGGGTAAACGCATTAATCAGGAAATATTAACCAGTGACGCATCTTCTTTGTTAGTGTGTTGTGGTTTAGCCATGCGGAGTTTTGAAGCATGACCTCAATTAACTTACTACCCTGGCGTGTAGCCGCGCGAAAAGAACGCTTACGCCACTTTTTAATTGCTTTAGCTGTCAGCGCTAGTGTTGCCGTATTAGTATTAATCCCAGTGTATTTAATTATTCACAGTTTAGTAGAAACACAAAAAAGTCGTAACACCTATTTGCAAAGTGAAATTACTAAGCTTGATGCGCAAATTGCGGAAATTAAACAGCTACAACGTCAACGTGAAGATTTAATCGCCCGCATGAATGTGATCCGGCAATTGCAAGAAAGTCGCACAATGACCGTTCATATTTTCGATGAAATTGTCAACGTTATTCCCGCAGGAGTTTATATTACTAAAATTGAAAAAACAGGACCTAAATTTGCGGTCATAGGTGTGGCCGATGCGAATCAAAGTATCTCTGAAATGTTAAGAAAAATTGATAATTCCACCTGGCTTGCTCACGCCGTTTTGGTTAACATCGATTCTAAGCAAACCGCGGGTGTGAGTTCTCACCACTTTGATATTCAAATGTTTCAACGGATAATCACCGCCGTGCAAGACAGTGGGAGTGATTTTTAATGGCGCTGAATATTAATGATTTAAATAATTTAGACATCAATAATATCGGAGATTGGCCATTACCCATAAAAGGTGGCATCTTAGCCATTATTTTTGCACTGATTATTGGCCTAGGATTTTATTTTTTAAATCTGCCGCAGCTAGATCAATTAAAACAAGAACAACGCAAAGAACGTGAATTAAAAACAGAATTAGACAGTAAACAAATTAAAGCGGCAAATGTGCAAGCCTATCGCGATCAGATTGTCGAAATTAAAAAACGTTTTGGAACATTATTACGAAAATTACCAAATAAAACCGAAGTTCCTGGATTACTCGAAGATATTTCTGCCGCTGGTCGTACCAGTGGCTTACGGGTCATTAATTTCAAGCCGTTACCAGAAAAAGAATTAGGGTTTTATGCTGAATTACCCATTGAAATGACCGTTTCAGGATCATTTCATCAATTAGGTGAATTTGTTAGTAAATTATCCGCCTTAGATCGCATCGTCACCGTACACGATTTTCGCATTACAGTACCGCCCGTGGACAGTAAAGATAAAGACAAAAATATTCAAAATGAAGATCTCACGATGGTGCTAATTGCAAAAACTTATCGCTATTTAGAAGAAGGTGATTAAATTGAGCAGGGGCAAACAATTTACATTCATTCGCAATTATCAATGGATAGTGATGTTATCCTGCTTAGTATTATGTGGTTTATTATCGGCATGCGCCGATCACGAACATAAAGATTTAAAAAAATATGTCAACGACACCTTAGCACGTCCGGGTACTAAAATTGAACCTTTACCAAAAATGGATGATTATCAAGCCCACGAATATTCTTCCAGCAGTAAACGCAGTCCTTTTCAACCACCCAAACCTAAAGTCAACGATAAAAATGCCAGTGAAATTCGGCCCGATGTTAATCGTCCTAAAGAAGAGTTAGAACAATTTTCACTCGATTCAATGGCAATGGTGGGAACGTTTTCACAAAACAATCAAACCTGGGCATTAATTTCAGCACCCAATGGCACTATTTATCGAGTGCGTGCCGGAAATTATTTAGGTAAAGATTATGGGAAAATTCAAAGCATAGAATCTAAAAAAATGGTCATCATCGAAACGATATCAGATGGCCAAGGGGGATGGATTCATCGCCAACGTGAGTTGAAGCTAGAATCCCGAGAATAGATGATTGCAAAATAGCGGAGAGCACTATGCCAACAATGGGGCGAAATATCATGATTAAATTGTGTTGCCTATGCAGTATATTCCTGCTGGGGATCGCACAAGCAGCAGCATTAATTAACACAGAAGTTGAAGCCAAAGCGAATTCAAATGTGCGTTTAATTTTCGATTTTAATGCTAAAGTTGCAGAACCTGCGAGTTTTATTTTACAAGGGAAAAATCCGAGTATAGTCATGGATTTTCCTGCGGCTACAAATAGTTTAAAAAATTCGAATGTTACAGTAGCTAAGGGTGCGGTAGACGATTTTAGCATTGTGCAAGCCGATGGTCGTACACGAGTGGTAGTAGCACTCAATAAATTATTAAGTAAAAGCGATTATCAAATTAAACGCCTAAGCGATCGTAAAATTGCATTAACGATTAATGGCATTCTTCCTGAAGAAACTAAATCTAGTATCCGTTATCGCGGAAAAATTCCACCCGTCGTACAACCTTTTGCCTTAAACGGAATTGATTTTCGTCGCGCAGAAAATGGCGGTGGTAAAATTGTAATTGATGCTTCAAATGCTGGTGTTAATTTAAATGTTGAAGATCAAGCAGGACGTATTATTTTAACCTTTCTCAAAACTTCAATTCCCCACCGTTTGCAACGACGTTTAGACGTTACCGATTTTAATACTCCCGTACAAGATATTAGTTTAAATCCATTAGGCAGTGATGCGCGGATCACGATTGAAAATAAAGGATTGTATCAACATTTGGTTTATCAACTTGGCAAACAATTCATTATTACGGTGACACCATTAACGCCTGAACAAAAACAAAAAATGCAGGAAAAAAATCGTAATTATACCGGCGAACGTATTTCGTTAAATTTCCAAAATATTCCCGTGCGATCCGTATTACAATTATTAGCTGAATTCACCGGATTAAATGTCGTTGTGAGTGATACGGTGAATGGTAATATTACTTTACGCTTAAAAGATGTGCCTTGGGATCAGGCACTCGATATTATTTTAAAAACACAAGGGTTAGCGGAACGTCGCATGGGTAATGTGATTTTAATTGCACCTGCGGAAGAATTAGCGGCAAGAGAGCGCCAAGAATTAGAAACCAATCAGCAAGTCGCCGATTTAGCGCCACTGCATGGTGAATTGATTCAAATTAATTATGCCAAAGCCGATGAGATTGCGAAATTATTACAATCTGAAGGGGCTTCTATTTTATCAGATCGTGGCACGGTGAGTGTAGATGAACGCACTAATACGCTGTGGGTGCAAGATACCTCAGCAAAACTTTCAGAAGTGCGCGATTTTATTCGTCGTCTCGATGTCCCTGTTCGTCAAGTGATGATTAAAGCGCGCGTGGTGAATGTCGAATCGACCTTCAGTCGTGATATTGGTGTGCAATTTGGAATTACGCGTCGTCCGGTAACGGGAACGCTGGCGGGCTCAAACGCCATGCAACAAACGGGAGACGATGCGGTTGGAACGCAAGAAGTGCCGATTTCTCAGCGCTTAAATCTTAATTTACCTTCAGCAGGTGTGGGAACACCAGGAGGTGCTGCGTCGATTGGTGTTGCCTTAGCGCGGTTGGGAAGTAACACCTTACTCGATCTAGAATTATCCGCACTCGAGAGCGAAGGTGGTGGTGAAATTATTTCCAGCCCAACCTTGATTACCTCCAATCAAAAAGATGCCACGATTGAACAAGGTGTGGAAATTCCCTATCAACAAGCATCCTCCAGTGGTGCGACTGTAGTGGCGTTCAAAAAAGCGGTGTTGAGTTTAAACGTGACGCCACAAATTACGCCCGATAATCGGATCATCTTAACTTTACAAGTGAATCAAGATACCCCTGGTGAAGAAGTGCTGGGAGTTCCGGCGGTGAATACGCGAGAAGTGCAAACGCAAGTTTTGGTGAATAATGGCGAAACCATCGTGTTGGGTGGTATTTATGAGCAAACAACTCGTAATCAAGTCTCACGGGTTCCCTTCTTGGGCGATTTGCCGGTGGTTGGACGGTTATTCCGTCATACCACCAAGCAAGATGATCGTCGTGAGCTCTTGATTTTTATTACGCCGAAGATAATTAAGCAGTCTTTGACGTATCTTCACTAAGAGTAAAACAGCCAATCAGTGAATTCTTTTGATTTTCTGTTAATCAAGAGTGGAATTTTGTGCGAACGCATATTAAAATCGGCAACGCGTTTGCCAGCGCGGCTAGCGCACGAAGTGGCATAATCATTGAAAGAAGAGTTAGGCACGTTTACAATTCGCAATGTTTCGGTGTAACTCATTGATTTTAGAAAAAGCATTAAACAGGTTGCCTGGAGTTAATAGGTAGCGAAGTAAAAAATCAACGAGATACGTTGGGTATAGTAGATCCGTAAACATTTTATACAGATTATCTGGATAACGGTCTAGATAAGTTTGTTAATTTTTAAGCAAGAGAGTTCAAATCAACCATGAGAATATTAGATCATCAGAATATATTTCTCATCGGTCCGATGGGTGCTGGTAAAACCACCATAGGCACCTATCTTGCCAGAGAACTAAAAAAGAAATTCTACGATAGCGATCAGGTCATCGAAGAGCGAACCGGGGTGGATATTCCCTGGATTTTTGATGTAGAAGGCGAAGAAGGTTTTCGGCGTCGAGAAATTGAAGTGATCGATGAACTGACATCTATGCGCGGAATTGTTTTAGCAACCGGAGGGGGCTCAATTTTAGAGCCGCTTAATCGTCAACATTTGGCTGCTCGCGGTTTGGTCATCTATTTAACCGCAACGCTGGATCAACAAATGCAACGTGTCGAACATGATCGTAAACGTCCCTTAATTCATGACGGGGATCGTGCCGAAGTTTTGCATAAATTGCGTGATGAGCGTCAACCTCTCTACGAAGAAATTGCGGATTTAGTCTTCGATACCAATGAGCGCAATGTTCGTGCTGTCGCCACTGAAGTATTGAATGCTTTATGCAAGGATGATGCAATTTAACGTGAATTCGCTGACGCTGCAAACACCACAGAGGCAATATCCTGTTTATATTGGTCAAGGTTTGTTGTCAGAGACCCATTTATTCACCGCTCATATTCACGGTCAACAACTTGTGATGGTGAGCAATGAAACCGTTGCGCCGTTATATTTAGATTTTTTAAAACAGCAATTGCGCGATTATAGCGGCGATACCGTGATTTTGCCGGATGGTGAAGCGCATAAGACTTGGTCGAGTGTGTCAAGAATTATGGAAACGCTGATTAATCAGCGCCACCATCGTGATACGACTTTAATCGCTTTAGGGGGTGGTGTGATTGGAGATATGACAGGTTTTGCTGCGGCGTGTTACCAACGCGGCGTCAACTATATTCAAATCCCTACGACTTTACTCGCGCAAGTGGATGCGGCCATTGGCGGAAAAACCGCCATTAATTTCCATGAACACAAAAATATGTTGGGTGCTTTTCATCAGCCGCAAGCGGTAATTTGCGATATAACCGTGTTATCCTCATTACCCGATCGTCACCTGCGCTCGGGGTTTGCTGAAATTATTAAAGCCGCATTGATTGCTTCCCCTGAATTTTTTCAATGGCTTGAGCTTAATGCTACTTTGCTGCTAGCGCGCGACACCGACGCATTAACTCACGCCATTACGCGCAGTTGTCAGATTAAAATTAAACTCGTCGAACACGATGAACGCGAACATGCCGAGCGTGCACTATTAAATTTAGGTCATACCTTTGCCCATGGTATTGAAGCTGCTCATCGGTATCGTCGTTATTTACATGGCGAAGCCGTGGGATTAGGGATCATCTGTGCCGCAAAGTTAGCTCATCGATTGGGACTTTTACATCGTGAAAAACACGATCGAATACACAACATTATTAAACGCTATAAATTACCCACCCAATTAAAAAGTCATAAAAATCCCGAGGAAATCCTGCAATTTATGTTGATGGATAAAAAAATCTTGCGCCAATCTCTGCGCTATATTCTCCCAACGGATCAGCAAACTTGTGTTATTCAAGAAAATATCCCAGAAATTGACGTCTTAACCGTATTAAAAGAAATTATGCTAGGTGAATAATGAATGTATTTGAGGAATTTAAATTACTTGAAAAAGAAGCCGACGCATTTGGATTTAGCTGGTCTGATCCCTGGCAAATACTCAGTCAAATTGAAAGCGAGTGTCAGGAAATTAAAGCAGAGTTAAATGCTGCTGATAATCAAGCAAAACTCCAAAATGAAATCAGTGATTTAATTCATGCCGCACTCTCATTATGTGTGTTTTGCCACTACGATCCACAAGCGACACTGGAAATTAGCCTTAAAAAATTTCAGCGGCGTTTACGCGAAGTTAAACGCTTAGTGCAACAAGCCGGATTGACTGACTTAAAAGATCAACCTTTCAATACACTCATGAAATTTTGGGATGAAGCTAAGCGCAATAGCGATTAATCAAAATACTTATCTTTGGCCAAAACGGATTTTATGACAGGATTTAATACATGATAATCCCCGTGGCGATCGGAGTAAATTAAATCTTGTTTTAGCAAGGTGCTCAGCGTTCGTTGAATACTGGATGGTGAAAGCCCAATACGGGTTGAAAAATCTTTACCTCTTGGTTTTTTTTCTGGAGATTTCGCTAAACCTGTTAAAATTGCACGTTGATTTGCCGTGAGTCGACTGAGCATGTCTAATATCCAATCCGACTTTTGACTATTTACATAATGTTGCCAGGTCGCTTCTATTTGTGTTTCAACAGGGGCTTGATTGAGATCCCACAGTGCACGACAAAGACGATTCACATAATACGGATGACATTCAGTTAAACTCAGGATTTTATCAATACTCATTTTGCTGATTGGAGATTTCCAAGTTTTTTTTGATGCTTTTTCGATAAATGGCCGATAATGTAATGGATCAATTCGGTTGAGTTTCATCTCATCACAGAGATGATACAATGGTCGATCTTTATTGCTAAACATTTCTTCGAGTAGTGTTCGGTTACTGCCAGAAAATATATAGAATACATGTCGGCTTCGTTCAACGGCATGCCTGATACTTGCTTCTAAAGCATGAGAGTGTTCTAAAGTGGCAATTTGCTGAAATTCATCCATAACAAAAATAAGTTTTTTGTTTATTTCTTTAGCTGCATGATCGAGATCAATCAGAAGTTTCATAATAGTTTCTTCCGGTGTTTTTTCTTCTGGTGCTAATTTAATTTTTTGACCAAATGCAGAAAGTTCAATGGTAGGATTCATTTTAGCAAAATAGCCCATGATTTTTTGCTTTGCTTTTTTAGAGCTAGGCATGATGTTATCAAGCAATTGTGTAACACCATCGATAATTGCATTTTTAACGTATTTTCCAGAGGTCGCTGGCAAGAGATCAACTGCGCTAAAAGGTGTGTTATGCTCGGAGGTGAATTGAGCAATCAGGCTACTTTTTCCGTATCGCCTAGGTGACATCAAGACGACATGAGCATTTTGATCTAAACGTTTTTTTAAATACGCACGTTCTTCCTCTCTATTACAAAATGCACTGCCGGTAACAATCCCAGTGGGGAAGTAAACTTCTATTTTTTGCGACACAAAATTATCCTAATTATCACATGAAATTGCCTCATGATTAAAATTACCATAGTTTACTGCGTGATGCAACCTGCGTGACGCAACTTGCGTCACGCAGGTTGCATCACGGCCAGCTTAACGTTATGAAAGTGGTGAAGCATGGCAAGATATCATTCTTTACCCAGCGGAAAAATTGCGATTTCCTCCAGTGGAAACTTCCATCGCGATGAGTGGCACTTTAAGCGGCTCACGGCATTTGGCCATGTGCTGGGTATATCAGAATTTCGTACTGGTGCGAAACGCCTGGATATTTCCAAATTTCTATTTTCAACGGTATAATCGAAGCTTATTTGATAAGCCAATATGCGGGAGGCAACGATGGCGGATGCAACAACTGATACTGGAATTTTCGTAGATAATAATTCTTGGTGGGAAAATTATGGTTTAAGTCACGACCCATTTGCTGCTGATATTCCGCATAATGCGATTTATCTTCCCAATAGTTGGGAACAATATGTCGATTTAATGCAATTACTCGTGCGTCATAGCTTCGAATTATTATTAGTATATGGCGATATTGGCAGTGGTAAAACCACATTACTCAACTATTTCCTCGAGCAACTCGATGATTCACTCACCGTTTGTCGCATTAAAGCCACTCCGCATTTGAATATGCTGGAATTATTGGAAACGATAAACGTTTCACTGGGATTGAATATTCATTTCGATGAACAGCAAACTGTGCGCGTGATGGTCAATGCCTTAGTGGATGCCATCAATCAACGCAATGAACGTAGCATGTTAGTGATCGATGACGCCCATAAATTCAATAACGATACGTTATCTGCCTTGTTTTATTTGCAACAACAGCGTCTCGAAAAGCAAGTACCCCTTGCCATGGTTTGGGCTTTAGACACACAAAATGAAGAACGCGTGCAAGCGTTAATGAATCAGTATTTAGATCGTTCTCATCTTAAAATCATTCGGGTAATGCCATTGGAATTGGCTGAATCCGAAGCCTATTTGCAACATCGTTTTCATCAAGCCGGTTTGCAAGGTAATTTACCCATGGAACGTGAAGATGTTATCCACATTCAACAATGGTCGGGAGGATTACCAGGACGTATTAATAATGTTGCTCGCAAAGTGATGGTGGATTTACAAACTCACGATGAATTCGCCGAGCAGACCCTGCCATTTTGGCAACAACATCAGGCTAAATTTATTGGTGGTGCGGTGTTATTCGCCGTATTGATTGCAGGATTTTATATCTGGAATACCCAACAAAATTTTAATTATTCACCATCGCAAACACTGGCGATACCACCTTCCGCGAACGTTCAAAACAATAACTCTGAGGCATCGAATCAATTAGGCAATGTGGCTGAAAATAGCGCCTCCACTACTCCTGCACCCACCACGACACCTGTTAAAACGGTTGCAGCAATTAAACCAGTCATGGATCATGAAGTCACCACGGGCGCGTTAAAACAAGAAAGTTTGGCACAAGTCACGCAAGCTCAGCAGCAGATGACTCAAGCCTTGCAAAATCCACCCCCTGTCGCTAAGCAAGTGGCAGAGAATAATTCAACGTTGCAAAATTATGCGGAAACTCAATCCTCTCCGGCAACCACGACGGATGATACCGCAAAGCCAGCGCATGTTGCCCCATCGCTTCCTGCACCAGCAGAGGCAAAGCTAACGCCTGCTCATCAAGATAACAAAAAACCCGCAACAGTTGCAGAGAAACAAATAGCCGCGCCTCAACCGCAACCTAGTGCTGCTCCTCACTCCGAAGAAAAAGCAGTCGTGCAATCTTCTCAGCAAAAAACGACACACAAAAATCATGCAGTTGTTGCTAAAAAAGCATCCTCTACAAATCTCCATCATGCGAGCAAATTAAGCCATGCCACACGCTATACCTTAGACGAGCGCGAATTATTGAAAGCGCCTGCCAAAGAGTATACGTTGCAACTCGTTGGCTTGCGCAATTTGGACAAATTAAAACGCTACTCACAACGCGCAGGGTTGAAAAATGCTAAATATTTTGTAACGCATCACGCGGGAGGCGATTGGTATGTGTTAGTTTATGGCACTTATCCCACTCGCGCTGCCGCAGAGCGCGCTATCAAAACTTTGCCGCAAGTGGTACGCCAACAAAAACCGTGGATACGCTCCATGGCAAGTGTTCATGAAGCGATTAAAAGCCGCTAATAGCGTATTCGAATTCGGTCAGTTGGCAGAGAAAAGGTAAATTACGTTAACCCAGGAGAAAAATAGACTATTTTCCTGGGTTTTCAATTTTAGGATGCTACGCTAAATAGCTCAGCAAATTTTTAAATGCGTCTATACTTAATGTAATAAGAAGAATATGGGTAATTGTAGAATGATAATAACAAACTTGACGGTCTTATCCTCACCTATTGCAGAAAAAGATCCCACCACACAACACGGATTTAGTACCATCCAGTTTTTATTAGTGATGGCCATGTTAGTCGTAATTGGAGTCATGATCATTCGTCATTGGCAAGCATATGAGCAGGCGCAAATTTGGCGAGAAAAAAATCAGTGGATTGGGATGCTCATCGAAAAAAGTCAATCATCGTCGTGGGCGGCGAGTGAAGATCTTTGCCAAAAAAAGCAATTGCCTTTAACGTTATGTAATGCTGTGCAAGATCACGAATTTTTTTATCGGCGAAATGCCACTGCTTTAGACATTATCATTTATCAGGTTCCGCCTTATATTTGCACTAAATATCAACAACATTGGCAAGCGTATGCCAACCGCTGCGTGCTTGAAAAAAATAATCTTAATATGGATTTTCATCTTAGTGTCCCACTGGAGAATACGGTTAAAAATACCAAAAGCAAGTAAGTGATTTCTGTATTTTTCTGTAATGAATGTAAAATAATAAAATGAGAATTAAGATAGTTCTGCGAAAAGCGATTTAATAGAATACGAATAAAATCAATCAGTCACTACGTATGAATGAAGATTATTCTGCAATTTGAGCATTCAATTAAAAACATAAATGAGTAATCCTATACTATCTCTTGCACAACGCTTTCCTTATAGTGAAATAAAAAGAAATAAGTAAGGAAGATGATGATGTTATCTAACTCAAAAGAAACCGTACTCACCACCATCGCTAATGCGTTAGAAGAAACCATTCCCACCAATAATATCGCTGAACTGGCCAGTAGTGCATTTTCTAGTACCGAAGATTCAACACGTCTAGAAAATTTTACCGCAGTTGATAACTTCATGAGGCGCTGGCTTGCCCTAATTCAATTATCCACTTTCGGTAAAATAGATCTAGATTATGCCCATCTTGATGATGCTAATGCCATTTTATCTCACTTAAAAAGGTTATGGCAATTTGGGCTAGATACTATATTTAAAGACAACTTGGAAGCAATTTTAAAAACAATGAGTGAAAAATATCAGGGCGATCCTAAATTGAACGATACGCCGGTAATTAAAAATTGGCTGGGATATTATTATTTATATTCAATCGCTAGTGCCAGCATTCGTCATGTGGTTACAGATAAATTGGAATATGCAGATTGGGTTACGGAAGTTAATAAAATAATTCAGCTTTATTTACAAGAAAAATTTTTACTCAAAGAAAATATCGAAAGCGGGTTATTTGCTGATGTAAATCAATTAGATGATTTCCCTGATTTTTTTCAAAATTGCGTGAATGATGCTCAGAAAAAAATTGACCTTTTTCACATTCGATTATCTATCCTCGAGGAAGAAGAACAACGATTCACTGGCAATGGCGGTAAGGATTGTGTGATAAAAGTGACGGTTGATAACTCCGATCAAGAGATTGCCATTAGAGTGTCGAATAGTATTTTTTCTGCATGTCAAATTTTTAATAATAATAATGATAATCCGTTAATAAAAGTCGCAAAGGCTATTCCTATAATAAGTGAAAAAGTGAGAAAAAATTCTGAAGCCCGTGGAAGCTTCTTTAATAATATGAAACAAGCTTTTTTGTCAAATCATCGGATGAGCCTTGTTAAAAAAAATGAACTGGTGAATTTTTTATTAGGCTGTCTAACCGAGAATAGCGGAACAACATTGAAAAAATTAAATGAATTACTCAATAATGTAGCTATTGTAATTGAAAATGATGGAAGAATAACTCTAAGCTCTGCTAAACCCCTAGAGAGAAATAAGCGAAAAGATAGCATGGATATTCTGCCTGAGATTATTAATGAATCGATGTTATCGCCACGGAGTAGACTTATTCATTTTATGAGCGGAGTAAGTTTAATTCATTCCCCAAGCAACATCCAGATGAGTGATACTAGTCCTTCCATTTCTTCGGTAGCATTAATCTGTCAGGAAGATTTACCAACAGCAGTCCCAGCACTGTCACTTTCTACTGAGCTAAATCAGCCCCAATTTATATCTAACATGTTAACTACGCTTTTTACATCAGATGAATATAATCAACTTATCAATGCTGAGTTGCCTAATTGGGCAGAAACAAGGGAGCAATGGCAAGTACTGGAGATAATGAAAAAATTAACGGAAAAATCAGAGGAATTATTCAAGAAAAGACAATCCCTCGAAAGTGAAAATCAAAATCTCCAGAACACAGCGTCATCGGTGTGTAAGATTTAGATAATAAAAACATCAATTGAAATACACATTACAATTGATAGTTCTTTCCGAAAACTAGCGCAATTTTTCATAACTTACGGCGAAAATTTAGGTATTGGTGCCCGCGCATGAAAAAAATTAAGCCAATGATACTAAACACAATTGCAGGTAGTGCCAGTGGTAGAGTGGAAGTGACATTTTGAGTAATAACGATGCTGCCTACTAACGCGGAAAACATAAAGCGACAGGCACCACCGAGAGCGGCTGCGCGTCCTACTTGCTGTGAAAAGGGTTCCATGCTGCCGCCATTGCCGGCACCCATGCAAAATGTGCCACCAATCCCAATTAATATCATCGGCCAAATAAAATTATTAATGGTTAATCCCGTGATGAAAAACCATATTGTCATCATCAGCCCACCGATGAAGGACAGTATAAATCCGGTTACTACGGTCTGATAAATTCCAATCTTGGTGACGATATAACTCGATAAAAAACTGCCTATGAAAAATGAAATACCCATAAAACAAAAATAATAACCATAATGAAGAATGGGAATATGCAGTTGGCGGATAATAATATACGGTGAAATGGAGCAGAACAAATAAAGATAGGATAAACCCATACTGGTGGCTAACGTATAACAAATAAAAATACGATTTTGGCTAATCGTAAAATACTGTTTGAAAATCGTATGATCAAATACCTGGCGTTTTTCCATGGGATGGCTTTCTGTTAAGCCCCATTGGATAGTGATAAATGCAATCACCGCAATGACTAATAAACTTAAAAAGGTAGCAGGCCAACTAAAATGGACATCAAGATAACCGCCAATAAAGGGTGCAAACATCGGTGAAAATGAAATAATGCCATTTAAAAAACTATAAATCTGTGCGCTTTGTTCACCGTGATAACGATCACGCACAATGGCAAACGCTAAAATCATCATTCCACACGATCCAATCGCTTGCACGATTCGATAAAACATTAAGGCCGTGAGCGATTGTGCCGTTGAACACAACAATGTGCCTAATGCAAAAAAAACAATCATGAATAAACTAATTTTTTTTCGTCCGCATTGATCAGAGAGGGGGCCAACAATTAATTGCATGATGCCGGCGGTTAACATAAATAACGTCAGCGTGATTTGCATTTTACCGGCACTGACTGCAAACAGTTGTGCAATCTGCGGAACAGCGGGCACATAAATATCCATGGCCAAGGGCAGACTCAACGCCATGGGAGACAAGATTAAAATCAAACGGACAATCGATTTATTCATGGAAGATAGCTGCTGGCTAAAAAAAAGAGATTATAACGATAGTAAAATGGTGATCAAGCGATTTTATTAAGGTATCCACTCCATATCTAATATCGCTTTTTGCAGATGAAATCGGTATATTGTTAAATTTTCAGCAATCGTAGGAATCGTCGATGTTAAAAAATGATAATCTAATCCGTGCCTTATTGCGCAAACCGGTAGATTACACTCCCATTTGGTTAATGCGTCAAGCAGGACGTTATCTACCAGAATATCGTGCCTTGCGCGAACGTGCCGGAAGTTTTTTAGCTATGGCGACCCATCCTGAAATTGCTACAGAAATCACGTTACAACCCATCCGTCGTTTTCCCCTGGATGCAGCGATTTTATTTTCCGATATTTTAATGATCCCTCATGCGATGCAATTGGGCTTACAATTTAAAACCCACGAAGGGCCCGTATTTGCAAAACCTGTACGGGATGCAAAAGCTATTGATGAATTGCCAATCCCCGATCCTGATCTGGATTTGGGTTATGTCATGCAAGCTGTGAAATTAATTAAACAGGAATTAAATCAGCAAATCCCGCTGATTGGTTTTGCCGGCAGTCCGTGGACGGTAGCCACGTATATGGTGGAAGGGGGTAGCAGTAAAAATTTTAGTACGATAAAACGGCTTCTCTATAACGAACCCGAATTACTAAAGAAATTACTTCGTAAAATAACCCAAGCGACGATTTTATATTGTCAGGCGCAATTAAACGCCGGGGTTGATGTGATGATGATTTTCGATACCTGGGGCGGAGTATTAAGTGCTAAGGATTACGGTGGATTTTCGCTACACTATATGCAAGATATTTTAACGCGCCTGCCTACGGCATTAAATGGCAAACGCATTCCTAAAATTATTTTTAGCAAAAATTGTGGATTGCATTTAGAGTCCATTGCCGCCACCGGTGTGGATGCTGTAGGTTTAGATTGGACAATCGATATTGCTGAGGCTCGTGATCGTGTCGGTGAACACGTCGCATTACAAGGCAATTTAGATCCGGCGATGTTATACGCTAAGCCCAGCATTATTCAGCAGGCAGCACGCGACATTATTCAACGTTATCAGCGCCCTACTGGACATGTTTTTAATTTAGGGCATGGTGTTTTTCCCGATGTCGATCCAGAGCATGTCGCTGCGTTAATTGAAGCCGTTCATCAGGGATGATTTGATGCTATACTACGCCAGTTTTTCTAAATTTTATTTAATTTAATCAAGAGGATCATCTCATGGCAAAAGTCAAATCTACGGAAGCCGTTGCAAAATTACGTGAGGAAAATACTAAACTACGCCAACAGTTGCGGGAAGTTACGGCAAATGCTAAAAAACAATTAGCTGAGCTAAAAGAAAAATCCAATTATCAATTATTCATTACCGCGGAAACGGCCTATGAAACTGGATTCAACGATGCCTTGGATGAATTAGAAAAATTCACTCACGCGCGAGATCAATATTTACATCACTGTGAAGAACAATTCGAAAAAGACTATACTAAAAAATTACAAAAAAGTAAGTCTACTGCTAAAAAAGCGGCTGCCAGTAAGAAGAAATAAGGTTCATCAAGACTGGATTTTGGTGAAATGAAATCCAGTCTTGACATATTTAATTAAGCTTGCTTTGTTATTCTTTTCCTTTGAAAATAAGGAATAAAACTTATTTGATAGGTTTATTAAAAATAAATTTCTGTATTTTGACGAGATTGCTAAAATATTGCGGTTTAAGCACAGGAAAAATCGATTTTCTTGAGATTACTCAAAATCTCATTTGAAACATCACTGACAATGGAAATTGCTTGGGTAACATATAAATCTTTTTCAACAACAAAGTCTTCCAAACCCAGATCGTTAGCGACAAACCTAATTTGTTGAGCTAATTCTTTTTTATTATCTGGCATTAATTCCTCTCTCAAACACTATTTTCCGATTACTTGTTCCTAACTGTCCACGAAAACGATCTTTTAATCGTATGATAAATTTTGTTGGGACTTGCTGGGTTTTTCCTTTATTATAATCTTCAATAGACTGGCCTAGCTGCCAGCGTATATTCAGTCGTTTCAAAGCTTCTGCACATGCTTCTGCCATCGAAACAGACATAACAGTTTGATCACTGTAAGGTGTTTTTTCAGCTTTAATATAGACTCCGTAACCAAATTTGATTAAATCACCGTCTTCAACTAGTGATTTTAATGCCCTACTCACTTGGCGGGGTTCACCGCAATTGTTTAAGTCAGAGCGTAGTATCACGGGGGAGTCTATTGTCCGAATAATTTCTAGTAATTTGATTCTAAATGTATTTTTGTACCTGATAGTCATGCCGATTCTTAATTAGTTCTAATGGATAATTTAATTATAACATAAATACTTTATATCGCCACAAATGGACATATTGAAAAGCATTGTTCTGAAGCATGATGGTGGTGTTATCCCTTCAGGTAATTGGTATTAGATCCTGTTCAAAATCTCCAATCTTGGTCATAAACTGCCGATTTTCTGTGCTTCGGTGCTCATTTACTGACGTGTAAACTGCGCACTGGTGCACAAAAATCGACACTATCTGACTTAAGCTTGGAGATTTTGAACAGGCTCTTAGAGATTCTGAACAATCAGATCAGGATTTTGCCTAATCATTTTAAACAGACTCTTAAGATTTACTCCACTTACTTGCTAAATTCAGCAAAATGTTTAGCAATCACATAAGCAACACAAGCGGTTAGATTTTTTCCCATAGGAATGTGTAAAAATTCATTGGGGCCGTGAGCGTTGGATTTGGGGCCGAGCACACCGGTAATTAAAAATTGTGCTTGTGGAAACATGTCGCCGAGCATGCCCATAAAAGGAATCGAGCCACCTTCTCCAAGATAAGCCGCAGGCTTGCCAAAAAATAAATTTGAAGCATCTGCGCTGGCTTTTTCTAACCAAGGCGCTAAAAGCGGTGCGTGCCAACCGCAACTGGTTTGATCGGGTATGTAATGAACTTTAGCGCAATACGGTGGATCGGTTTCTAGGGTTTTTTTAATCGCTTCACTGGCGATGTCAGGATTAACGGTAGGCGGGATACGAAACGATAATTTCACGGCGAGTTTAGGACGCAAGACATTTCCCGCATTATTAATACTGGGTAAACCATCGGCGCCAATCACGCATAAGGTAGGGCGCCAGGTAGAATTTAAAATTAATTCTTTAACATCACGCGTGACCGGCTCAACACCATCTAATAAAGGATAATCCTCAATGCGTTTTGGGCTTAAAATATCAGCCGCTAATTGGGCTTGTTGCAAGCGTTGTTCAGGAATTTTAGCATGACATTCTGGAATTAAAATTTCCCCAGTGCTGCTGTCTTCGATGCGATCGAGTAATTGCCGAAAAATTCGTGATGGATCGGGAAGAATTCCGCTATAAGCGCCCGAGTGCACGCCCGCTGAGTTGACTTCAATTCGCAATTCTCCGGCGATGACGCCGCGCAAAGACGTGGTACTCCACAATTGATTGTAGTTGGCGCAGCCCGAGTCTAAGCAAATCACTAAATTGGGTTGCCCGATTTTGGAAGCCAAGGACGTTAAATAATGAGGCAAATCATAACTACCCGATTCTTCACACGCTTCAATTAAAATCACGCAACGGGCGTGAGGAATTCCTTGCTTTTGTAAGCTGGCAATTGCGGTTAACGACGCAAATGCGGCATAGCCATCATCCGCGCCGCCGCGACCATATAACTTATTATCGCGTAACACGGGATGCCAGGGACCTAAATCGTCATCCCACCCCGACATTTCGGGTTGTTTGTCTAAATGGCCGTATAATAAAACGGTTTCATCGAGTTGGCCTGGAATTTCCATATAAATTAATGGCGTGCGCGATGGTAAACGGATGACTTCTAAACTCAATCCAGCGATGGGTTGGACTTTACACCATTCTGCCACCAAGTTAACGGCTTGATCCATAAAACCATGCGCTTCCCAATCGGCATCGAAGTGTGGTGATTTATTGGGAATACGAATGAATTCGATTAATTGTGGAATAATTTCGGTATCCCACGTGTGATTAATATCACTGACTAATTGTTGATGATTCATAATGATTATTCAAAGTTGGTGAGAAAGCTGTTATTTTTACCACAATTGGTTGCGATTTACTATAGCACTCAATAGAATCTGTCCTAAAGTAATTGCGGATGGTTAACAGTGAATATTGATACATTAAGAATTATCTTAGGTGATCAACTGAGTTTAACGATGTCTTCTCTGGACGATCTCAATAAAGCGAATGATATAATCTTAATGTGTGAGGTGGATGAAGAAACTCAATATGTAAAACACCACAAGAAAAAAATTGCTTTTTTATTTTCAGCGATGCGTCATTTTGAGTTAGTTCTACAAGCACAAGGTATTCGCACGCGATATATTAAACTTGATGATCCTGATAATTCCGGATCGTTTGCAGGTGAAATTGCCAAAGCAGTTCAATTATTTCATCCCAGAAAAGTGGTGGTGACTCATCCTGGTGAATATCGAGTATTAGCACTATTTCACACTTTAGCCAAAAAATTTTCAATATCGCTGGAAATTCGCGAGGATAAACGATTTCTAGTTTCTCATCACCAATTTGCCCAATGGGCAAAAGGTCGCGATTATTTCCGTTTGGAACATTTTTATCGCAAGGTTCGGGCAGAATACGATATTTTGATGGAGAACAATCAACCCATCGGAGGACAATGGAATTTTGATGAAAGTAATCGACTCTCGCCTTCAACCAATCTAAAACCACCATCACCTTTTCGAGCGCCAATAGATGAGGTGACCCAGCAAGTTGTGGAATTAGTGCAAAAACGTTTTGCGGATCATTTTGGCGATCTGGAACCATTTTATTTTGCCGTGACACGCGTAGATGCTTTAGCGGCGTTACATCATTTTATTCACTACAGTTTAGCGCATTTTGGATCGTACCAAGATGCTATGATCGAAAATGAGCCGTGGATGTTTCACTCCCATTTAAGTTTTTATTTAAATTGTGGTTTACTAGAACCTTTAGAGTGTGTAAGAGCGGCTGAAAATGCCTATAAAAATAATTTAGCACCTTTAAATTCTGTGGAAGGGTTTATTCGCCAAATTATTGGCTGGCGCGAATTTGTTCGAGGTATTTACTGGCTGAAAATGCCACAATATTCTAACGAAAATTTTTTAAATGCTAAGAGAAAATTACCTCAATTTTTTTGGAATATGCAAACTTCACTTAATTGTTTAAAACAATGCCTTACAGAAACGAAAAAAAATGCCTACGCTCATCATATTCAACGATTAATGGTGATTGGTAACTTTGCTATTTTAACCGGACTTAATCCCATGGCAGTGAGTGAATGGTATTTGCTCGTTTACGCAGATGCCTATGAATGGGTAGAATTGCCGAATGTTTATGGAATGATTTTATTTGCCGATGGCGGCGTATTAGCCAGTAAACCCTACATTGCTAGTGCTAATTATATTAATAAAATGTCGAACTATTGCCATAATTGCCAATATAATGTGAATGAAAAAAATGGTGAATCAGCCTGTCCATTCAATTATTTGTATTGGAATTTTATTGACACTCATCGCGATAAATTTGCAAAAAATCCCCGCATGGGAATGGTTTATAAAACTTACGATAAAATGACGCCTAGTAAAAAATTGGCAATTCAAACCGACAGTGAAAAATTCTTTGCCGATCATTTGCTTTAATGTAAGAGTATTGGTTAAATGGTTTCTAGGATAAATGATTAAAACAGGTTATTGATATTATGCTAAAATGGCTTAATTTTACTTCCACAGCAATTCAAAACTTTCCTATGGGCGATGCGCATGTGCGGGAATTTCCAGTGTATTTGCCGCCGCAATACCAAGCGAATCGCAAAACTCCCTATCCCGTGATTTTTATTTTAGCGGCATTTGGTTCGCGTGGAGAGAAATACATCGGGTCAGATTCCGTATTCGATTTATCACTACCGCAGCAACTTGATCGCGAAATAACAGCAGGAACTCTGCCCGCAGTGATCGTGATTTTTCCCGATGGCGGATCAAAGCTCGGCTGTAGCCAATACATTAATTCCCCCGCCTTGGGAAATTACATGGATTATATTGCTGACGAATTAGTGAATTTGATCGATCAGGAATTTCATACTTACGCGAGTGAAGATTATCGTGGAGTGTTAGGACATTCTTCCGGTGGATTTGGCGCATTGATGATGGGCATGCTGCGACCCGATCGGTTTCGCTATATTTGCAGTTCTGCGGGGGATTCATTTTATGAATTTTCATTGTTGCAAGGAGTGAATGATACTATCCAAATGCTGGAAAAACACAATGGTGTTGAAAATTTTTTAAATTGGTTTTTTGCCTTACCTCATTCGAGTTTAGCCGGCGCCAAAGCATTTCATACGCTTTTAGTTTTAGGTATGGCCCCCTGTTATGCGCCTAATTTACAGAATCCGCCACTTTATGGCGATTTGTTTTTTGATCTTCATACCGGAAAAATTATTGATGAAATTTGGCAACGATATTTGCAGTGGGACCCTGTTCGTTTAGTGGATCATCAGGTTGATAATTTAAAAAAATTAGCTTGGCTGCATTTAACAGCACCTAGCGAAGATGAATATGGTTTGCAATTAGGTCATCGTCAACTGGCTGCAAAATTAGCGGCACACAATATTAGATATTCCCTAAATGAATATTCTGGCCGTCATGGGGGCAATAATTGGCGGTTTTTATCGCATCTAAAATTGATGCTAGAACAGATGAAATGTTTTGATGGCTGAGAGATCAAGCAGTTTTAGTAGGCTTTATTTCTGTCGCGATAATACTGAAAAAAATTAAAATCGATCCTACGTAAAAATGCCAATTAAAATATTCATGAGCTAACCAATAACTCGCAATACTGGCAAATATTGGCTCTAATGCAAACATCAAAGCAACTTGTTGCGGTGGGATATAACGTTGGTAGCGGGTTTGTAAAACAAATACCACTGTCGAGGCAAAAAAACTACAAAACAATAAAGCAATAATGACGGCGTGATTTAACGTGATAAAAAGGGGATGAAATGGTAATAAAAACCCTGCCATGATGCCGGTGAATAATAATTGTAAAAAAGCCAATACCTCAGGTTGAGTGGTGGAAGCGCTGATGCGTTGTAAAGATAATAAATACACGGAATAAAACACGGCACACAATACTGTCCACACCATGCCGAAGGAAAAATGGTTGATGGAAGCCCCTGTTAAAAAATAAACGCCAACTAAACACAATACTCCACAATAAAAAGTGCCAAGAGAGGGTTTGCGATAGCCAAATAATGGGGCGATGAGCGGCACTAAAATCACATTAATGCTGGTAATAAAAGCACTCACCGCCGGATCAATGGTGCGCAAACCCAGCGTTTGCGAATAATAGGCGAGCATGGTAAGCATACCGAGAATGAGGGCTTGGAATAACAACGTTGGTGAGAGAGGCGGTTTTTTATTTAAGAATAATGGTAAGGCAAAAAGTGTGGCTAATAAAAAACGTAAACACACAAACAATGAAGCACTAATGTGCGGGGTTGCCAAATTGATGATGGGGAAGGTGAGTCCCCATATCATCGTAATAAAAATTAATGAGCAATAGGCAATGAAACGACGCGACATCATAATTATTTTGGTTGATCATCCAACGGTTTTTCTGGTGATTTGGGATTGCTGTTAGTCGTTGGTTTTTTGGCTTCTTCTTCATACAAATTTTTACGTTTTTCTTTATATTCACTCATGATTTCCACAACACTGTGTTTAATATCGTTAAATAATTTTCCGGCCATGGACGTGACTTCTTCGAGAGAGGGAAGTTTGCTCACGGGAGCTTTTGGTTTAGGTTCGTTCGGATTATTCTCGGATGGTTGGTCGCTCATCAATTTCTCCTTAAACATAGTAATAACAGTGGATAGAGTATATAACGAATACTATAGATTAAGCGAGTCTCTGATCGGGTTATCCTATCGGCTATTGTGTCGTTATTTTCAGGTGGTATGATACGGATTATCAAGCGTAACCGTATTACGTCTACGTCTATACCCAACGCATACAGATGACTTTAAAAAGGTGAGTATTTTCATGGCAACATCATTGGCGGTAGGCAATTTGGATCTGGCATTTTTTCAGCAAGCCATGAAAAATCCTCAAATAATTACCTTAGATCAAAATACGCTGCAACAGATTAAACGCAACCAACACATCGTTCTTAACATTCTTAATGACAATCAAACCGTTTATGGCATAAATACGGGATTTGGTGCGCTAGCCAATAAATCTATTTTACCCGCCGAAATTGTAGAATTACAAAAACGAATTTTATTATCGCACGCAGCAGGCGTTGGCAATTTTTTGCAAGATGAAATTGTCAGTGCCATTTTATTAATGAAAATTAATGCACTGGCACAAGGGTTTTCTGGTGTGAGTGTGGAATTAGTGCAAGCATTAATTAAGCTTTATAACGCGAAAGTTTATCCACGCATTCCGAGCCAAGGTTCATTAGGTGCTTCAGGCGATTTAGCACCATTGGCGCATTTAGGGTGTGTGTTATTAGGTGTGGGTGAAGTTTCTTATTCAGGAAAAATTTTATCAGCGCAAGAAGGTTTAACGATTGCAGGAATCCATCAACCCTATCAATTTAAAGCTAAAGAAGGATTAGCTTTAATTAACGGCACACAAGTGTCTACGGCAATTGTATTATTTGCTTATTACCAGGCAATCCATTTATTAGAATTAGCCATATTAACGGGAAGTTTATCACTTGATGCCGCGCGCGGTAGTCTTAAACCCTTTGATGAACGCATCGCACAATTACGTCGTCAACCGGGACAAATAAAAGTAGCAAAATTATATCGCGATTATTTAAACGGCAGTGAAATTTTGCAATCGCATCAAAATTGTCAACACGTTCAAGACCCCTATTCTTTACGTTGCCAATCGCAAGTGATGGGAGCCGTGTGCGATCAATTAACCTTTATCGCAACAATATTAGAAAATGAAATAAATGCGGTAACGGATAATCCTTTAGTGTTTAGTGAAGACAATACTATTATTTCTGGTGGGAATTTTCACGCCGAACCCATTGCCTTTGCCGCGGACAATTTAGCCTTAGCGATTGCAGAAATAGGTTCACTCAGTGAACGTCGTATTGCATTATTAATGGATGATCGATTCAGTCAGCTCCCGGCATTTTTAGTTAAAGAAAGTGGATTAAATTCAGGTTTAATGATCGCACATTACACGGCGACTGCACTCGCCAGCGAAAATAAAGCTTTAGCGCATCCGCGCAGTGTGGATAGTTTACCAACCTCAGCCAACCAAGAAGATCATGTGAGCATGGCCACTAACGCCGGTTTGCGTTTATTAACGATGATAGAACACTGCGAAACAATTTTAGCGATTGAATTTCTAGCGGCCGCGCAAGGCATTGATTTTCATCAACCACTAAAAACCTCTAAATTATTACAAACTGCGCATCAAGCCTTACGTCAAGTGGTGCCGTTTTATGATCAAGATCGCTATGTTGCCGCGGATATTGCCACAGCAAAAATAATATTAAATCAGTTAGCCGTGCAAAAATTGTATTGAGTATATACTCTTCACACTTGAATTTTAGGCTTTGTTGTCGAGCTAAAGCTGCTCAGTCATGTATTCAGTATACACTCCTTCGCATCTTTAACTCGACGCCTCGCCTAAAATCCAATTGTTTTGAGTATAGATTTGTCTTAAGATAAAAAGTTAGGATAGGGTTAGGGCAGTAGCCTAGCCGTCACATTCAACGCTGAAGAGTTTAAACGGAATAAATGCATCACAAGGACATTATGATGGAAAAAAATATTCATAGTCATTCATTAAAATCAAACGAGAATGTAGCCGATTTTAGTGTATTAAAAGGCGCATTTGTTGTTTTAGTGGTCTATGCCAATGAATATGAACGTTTACGTCAAGAACCACATGGCTTAACTCACGATCTTATCGATCGATTTATTTATGTTTTATTTCATGCAGAAACTCAGTTTGGCGTATTTAATCTCATTACTTCCATTGCTGACAGTCAGTTATTTAAAATCTTCCCTTTAGACTATTGGTTTGCGGATGAATTCATTAATCATGCCAGGCAAATTATCGCCATTTGTTTTTTATATCAAAAATTCTTACAAAAAGAATTATTAAATCATATCGAACCATCAATTTTTAATCAGTTAATTAAGTTACAACAGTACTGTCATCCTCACATTGCTCATTATATTAATTTTTTATTAACTAAAATTACCGAACAAGCGCCAGAGCATTATCATTCTCATGCTTATGCTAAAACCCATCTTGATCCGTGGCAACAACTATCAGAAGGATTCATTCATGATTCACTTGCCAATGTAAATTTAGCAGCACCCAACGACACTATTTTAATTAATGGCACGTCCATTCAAAAAGGGTCGACAACAGTGGTATTAAATTTAATTAATGAATATACCAACGATCCAACATCTGCTCGCACCTTAGAATTATTCAATGACTATCAAAATCGCCTAGCCAGTTTAATTCACTTAGGATTTTTCGATTTTTTCTCTCTAGAAGAAGAATGGCTATCTCGCCCCGATAATTTTGCCCCAGCACTAAAAAAAGTCTACGAAGTTTATCGAAAAGCAAGCAACCTAGATTGACGTAACCTACATTTACTTCATTTTTTCCGATCTACGTCATCCCGTGGTCAAGCCGCGGGATGACGATTTATTTTTTCACATTTTCAAATGTTATTGGTTTTTTTAAAATTTATGATTAACTATTTTATTTGGTTGCTCGAGGGCTTGTAGAACCAGGCGTTTGCTCCCCATCCGCATTAATTGATGAAGCATTTATTCCTGGAGATGAGGATGGCGCACTTGCACTGGTTGAGCTTACATCTGATGTTTCTTTTTCTGATGCTATATTATTATCCTTTTTATAGTCATCTATTAAATCTAAACAGGTTTCCGCTAAGGTATTAACACGAGATTGGAAAAAAGTTTTATTCCACCACGCTTTAAAGAATCCTTGATTTTTTAACCTGTTTTGACGATAACTTACATGCTCACGAGGAGCACTACTTTTATCTCTACCCCTATAGCCAGTCTCAAGATTCATATTATCGAGGATTAGAGCGTTTAATGACGTAATCCAATTGTTCAAAACTGTATTTATATCTGGCGCAGAATCTATATTTACTTCATTAATGCTTTTAATCGTCTTCTCTATTTTTAGTCTTTTATCATAAGTTAAGTATATATTTCTATAAGAAACGTCAGCGTAATACGTGGGCTCGTTGTCATGGTAATATTTTACAGATTTTACAGGGCTGTGTTTGTAATATTTACTTAATACGGCTACTAAATTGCTTTTTAAAGTTGTTAATGCTATTGCTGTATTATTTGGCATGATTATTACCTCTCATACGGTATTATTAATAATTTTTGGATATTTTCGTCTGTATAATATACGAGTACTACAGGAAAAATCAATAAAAACCGATCCAATGAGGCAATAAACTCAACGTATCATTCACTAGTTTACTTACGTAAAATATGCTTGAGCAGCAAACGTAGCCTGGATCTCCGCTGCGCTGCAATCCAGGCTACATTTACTAAATGAAGGTTGAAAAAATCTTATGTCAAAGAAAACACCAAAAAATTTGATTATTCGCAATAGTACAACGGAATTTTTAATTTTCACTGCGCAATCTGGTGAAAACGGTATTGAGGTTCGATATGAAGATGAAACTATATGGTTGACTCAGAAATTAATGGCAGAGTTGTTTGACGTCAGCATCCCAACCATAAATGAACATCTAAAAAACATATTTAATAACAAAGAATTAGATCAAAATTCAGTTATTAGGAAATTCCTAATAACTGCCGCAGATGGCAAAAACTACAATACCAAGTTTTATAATCTTGATGCCATCATATCGGTCGGCTATCGAGTTAATTCTGTTCGCGCAACCCAATTTCGCCAATGGGCGACTCAAGTATTACGCGAGTTTGCAATAAAGGGTTATGTATTAGATCGAAAGCGTTTAGAGAATGGAAATTTCTTAGACGAAGATTATTTTGAACGCTTACTCAGCGAAATCCGCGAAATCCGCTTAAGCGAAAGACGCTTCTACCAAAAAATTACAGACATTTACACTACAAGCGTTGATTACAATAAAGACGCTCCAACAACACGAACTTTTTTTGCCAAAGTTCAAAACAAACTTCATTACGCTATTCATGGCCACACGGCGGCAGAACTTATAAAGGGTCGAGCTGATAGCACTAAACCACATATGGGGTTGACCAGTTGGGAAGCGGCCCCACTTGGCAAAATTCTTAAGCCAGATGTTTCCGTTGCTAAAAATTATTTATCACAAGATGAACTCGAATCACTCGGCCGCATCGTGAATGCGTACCTTGACCTTGCCGAAGATCGTGCTAAAAGAAAAATACCCATGAAGATGGAAGATTGGGCAAAGCATTTAGACAAACTGTTGGAATTAAATGATCGTGAAATTTTACAACACTCAGGAAGCATCAGCGCTGAAATTGCAAAAACGCATGCTGAAAATGAATTTGATAAGTATCGCGTGATACAGGATAAGTTGTTTGAGTCTGATTTTGATCATCAGTTAAAGGCTGCATTAAACAAGACGAAAGAAATCGTTAAAAAATGACTTAGTATGAAAAATATGGAATAAACAAAATGCAGAACGAGAAATTATTTTTATATCCAGTAAAATTTTAATTCAGTCCTCGATCGCAGCAAAGCTGTGATACAGGCTACCACATCTAAACACTTTTCACCGGCAACCGTCTCCACCATAAGATCGGCGCCGCACTCACCAATTCCACATGATATAACGTGGGTTCTTGTAATTTGGTGTTGGGATTAAGCGACGTCAGATTAAAGGTCATGTCGCCATGATCGAATTGTAGATGACGCACGCTGACTAAACCATCAGCGGTTTGCACGATACAGGTTTGGCCGATTAAGGCTTTAATTTCATCGCGAAAATACCGTTGGCCGGCGACATAATCGCCGTGATGATACATGGGTAACATCGCATCATCTTCGATTTGATAATCAATAGGGTTTTGGGTGTGGCGATGGAAAAGCAATAATTCCTCACGGATCAATTCTTCTTCTTTATTAGCGGGTGCTTTTCTGCGAGTGGATTGTTCGATAAAACCCGGATCTTGCACATGAGGGCCTTGCCCCATGCCATGCATTAACCATTCGAATGCGCAATTCACACCTTCGGTTTTCAAAATTTTAATCATGCGATGCGCACCTTTTTCGGTGAGACCGCCATAACGCGCATCTTCCCAATTTTGTAGTGTGCCGGCATCAATACCGTATTTTTCTTCTACGGCACGACGAGATAAATTTGCCATTTTTCGTAGCAATTCAAGACGCTTCGCCCGAGAGCGACGTTGTGTTTCAAAGTCATCCATGGTTGGACTATATATGTTGATGTGTGACGCTGTGTAAGAGATAGCTTACATAAAAAAGTGGCAAAATCACATTGCGAAATAGGTAATTTTTTGCATATAATAAGCGAAATTTTGTTGAGGTACAGGGTATGGATTCGGCGGTAAGAACTTATTTGAATAGAGCAGCACAAGAAAAGAGTGATTTTAGTTTTGGATTTCCGAAATGGCGTTTTTCAGTGTCTAACCACTCGCCATCTATCGATAGGGTATTGTCTACTAAACTGCAAGAACGTGCAAGACAATTTGCAACGATTAGAGAACCTTATGCCCCATATACCTTTCGCAAAACCAATGGACAATATTTTTTGCAAGCCATACTCGATGAAGGGGTTTCGATGGAAGAAGTTTCTACGGTATTGGACATTAGCCCTAAAAGCATGTATCGAATTATTTCAGGTGAAAGTTCTGAAACGAATTACACCATTTTTTGTCGCATTCTCAATTATTATTGTCATGTCATTACTCATCAGGATGATGTTGCCGATCCGCAGAATTAACGTCAGTAGATATTCTACTTTCGCCACTGTTTTTTGCTGAGTGAAAATATTGTAATAGCAAATGCCCTTTACTCGTCAGGTAAAGGGCATCTTTTTGACAAAGCAAAAGAACGGGGTGTAAAGCATGCTTAGCACGTGTCGTAAACAATTTTATTTAAATCCTCGCTTGGTTTATCAACGTCTGTTATTAGGTTTTAGTTTGATAGCCATTAAATTCATATTTCATGTAATATGGGTATGGATAAGTTTTTTTATAGGGTTATATGTCATTTTTAGCAGTCTAAAATTAGCTCGAATTTTAATTGTGGATATTTACGATGATCACTTGATACTACAAGAAAATCTAACTGGAAAATGGCGAAGTTGTGCCTATCAAGAAATTCGACAAGTACGTAAAAATAATAATACCTTACTGATTTCGTTACAAAAAGAACAGCGGAAAATAAATATTGAATTTCCCTGCCGATTACTGCGAAAAAAGGATCGTGAGCTATTACTGAAATTACTGAGAGCACGAGTCAGTAATAATTATCGTAAAACGCTCAGCGATTGGTAATGCTACAAGGGTTTCGCACTTGTGAGAAACCGCTGTCCTATGAACAAGCTCTAGAATAACTAGGGCGTGTTAACAATTTACTTTGTGGAAACGTAGCTCGTTGCTTTTGAACACTAGGGCTTAAATAAGTAGCTGAGCAAAAAAATCAATGAAATACGCCAAGCAGAGTAGAATTATTAATACCTCCTAGCATTTATCACCTAATTTCTCCATAATCCGCACATGGAAACATCGACTGCAAAAAAACTAGTAATTGGCATGAGTGGCGCCAGTGGCGTTATCTACGGTATTCGCCTGCTTCAAATCCTGCGAGAGCTGGGCATTGAAAGTCATGTGATTATGTCGCGGAATGCAGAAATTACGTTGGCTTACGAAACGTCTTATAAAGCTCATGATGTGAAAGCATTAGCGGATGTGAGTTATCGCATTAACGATCTGGCTGCCACAATTGCCAGCGGATCGTTTCGTCACGATGGCATGATCATCGCCCCTTGTTCAGCTCGTTTATTGTGTGAAATTGCTGCTGGTACGGGAGATAATCTCATTGCCCGTGCGGCAGACGTAACTTTAAAAGAACGAAGACGGTTAGTGCTGTTACTTCGTGAAACCCCACTCACTTTACAACACATTCGCGCGATGGCTACCGTCACTGAAATGGGAGGGATTATTGCTCCCGTCGTGCCCGCCTTTTATATCAAGCCACAATCATTAGACGAACTGGTTGATCATACCGTGGGACGTTGCTTGGATTTATTCGATATTGATATAGGTAACGTAAAACGTTGGAAAAAATAATCATTAAATTCTTGCATCTTGTTTATGATTCGAGTATATTGCGCGACCAGCCTAGCAGAAATGGCGAATTCTAGGCAAAGAGCGAGAAGTACTGCTAATAGTAATTTCTCTTACAGCCGGACTTGACGCTGAGTCTGGACCTTTATAAAATCCGCCCTCCTCATGTTTAGAGGTGGGTTTTGTTTACTTTACGCGTAGAGAAAATAGAGTAAAGCATTATGGCAACGGTTAATCAGTTAATACGAAAACCACGTCGTCAAGCACGACGCAAAAGCAAAGTTCCTGCATTACGCAAATGTCCGCAACGTCGTGGCGTTTGCACCAGGGTTTATACCACCACTCCTAAAAAGCCAAACTCGGCATTACGGAAAGTGGCGCGTGTGCGCGTCACCAGTGGCGATGAAGTAACCGCGTATATCGGCGGTGAAGGTCATAACCTACAAGAGCACTCTGTGGTGTTGATTCGCGGCGGTCGGGTAAAAGACTTACCTGGTGTGCGTTATCACATAGTTCGCGGTAGTTTAGATACTGCAGGTGTTAGTGGACGTCGTCAAGGACGTTCGAAATACGGTGAAAAGAAACCGAAGGAATAAGGCGTTAAACCATGTCGAGAAGAAAAGCAGCTCCCAAACGTAAAATTTTACCAGACCCAAAATATAAAAGTGAGGTCGTATCGAAATTCATTAATTGCGTCATGGTGAATGGTAAAAAATCCATTGCAGAAAAAATGGTTTATGGCGCATTCGATATTTTAGCCAGTAAAGGCAAATTCAAAGCCAAAAACGATGAAAGTGAAGGTGATGGCGAAGGAAGTCGCGTCTCCGGTGGTAATGCTGGCGCAGTATTAGACTTGTTCGATCAAGTATTAGATAACGTGAGACCTACGGTTGAAGTTCGTTCACGTCGTGTCGGTGGTGCTACTTATCAAATCCCAGTAGAAGTTCGTGCCGATCGTGCTATGGCATTAGCCATGCGCTGGTTAATTCAAATGGCACGTGCGCGTAGCGAAAAAGGATCGGTGAAGCGTTTAGCGGGTGAGATGTTAGATGCCTTAGAAGGTCGCGGTCAAGCTGTTAAAAAACGCGAAGATACACATCGCATGGCAAAAGCAAACCAAGCATTTGCACATTATCGTTGGTAAGGGGTAAATTACCGTGGCTCGTCAAACAGAAATTCAATATTATCGCAACATCGGAATTATGGCACACATTGATGCCGGTAAAACCACGACAACAGAACGTATTCTGTTTTATACCGGTGTGTCTCACAAAATTGGTGAAGTTCACGATGGCGCTGCTACAATGGACTGGATGGTTCAGGAACAAGAGCGCGGTATCACCATTACCTCTGCTGCGACAACCTGCTTTTGGCAAGGAATGGAAAACCAATTTGATAAACCCTATCGTATTAACATCATCGATACCCCAGGGCACGTTGATTTTACCATCGAAGTAGAGCGTTCATTGCGCGTACTCGATGGCGCTGTTGCTGTGTTCTGTGCCGTGGGTGGTGTTGAGCCACAATCAGAAACCGTGTGGCGTCAAGCGAATAAATACCATGTTCCGCGGATGGCCTTCATTAATAAAATGGATCGCACCGGCGCTGATTTCATGCGAGTCGTCAATCAGATCAAAACCCGCTTGGGTGCTAATCCAGTTCCACTACACTTTCCAATTGGTAAAGAAGAAAATTTCCGTGGGATTGTTGATCTGGTTAAAATGCAAGGCATTATCTGGGATGACGCATCCAAAGGTGCGAAATTTGAATTTATTGACATTCCTGCTGATATTGCCGATGAATGCCAGCTTCTTCATGAACAATTAGTCGAAGCAGCAGCTGAATCCAACGAACAATACATGGAAAAATATTTAGAAGGCGGCGCTCTTACGCAAGACGAAATCAAAAAAGGTATTCGTGCGCGTACTCTCGCGGGAGAAGTTATTCCTGTCGTTTGCGGTTCTGCTTTCAAAAACAAAGGGGTGCAAACATTACTGGATGCTGTGGTGGAATATATGCCAGCACCAACTGATGTGACTGCCATCAAAGGTGTGTTAGACGATGCTCAACAAACTGAAGCAGAACGTCATTCATCTGATCAAGAACCATTTGCTGCACTAGCATTCAAAATCGCTACCGATCCCTTTGTGGGAACATTAACGTTCTTCCGCGTTTACTCAGGTGTAGTGACCGCTGGAGACACTGTTTACAATCCAGTGAAAGGTAAGAAGGAGCGCATTGGTCGTTTATTACAAATGCATGCGAATAGTCGTCAAGAAATTAAAGAAGTCCGCGCCGGTGATATCGCTGCTGCAGTGGGCTTAAAAAATGTTACGACTGGCGATACTTTATGTGATTTAAATAACATTATCACACTAGAACGCATGGAATTCCCTGAGCCTGTGATCCACATTGCAGTAGAACCTAAAACTAAATCTGACCAAGAAAAAATGGGTATTGCTCTGGGTAAACTTGCTCAAGAAGATCCTTCATTCCGTGTTCGCACCGATGAAGAGTCCGGTCAAACCATTATTGCGGGTATGGGCGAATTACATTTAGAAATTATCGTCGACCGTATGAAACGTGAATTTAACGTTGAAGCGAACATCGGTAAACCTCAAGTCGCTTATCGCGAAACCATTCGTAAAATGGTTGAGCAAGAAGGTAAGTTTGTGCGTCAGTCTGGTGGTCGTGGACAATATGGTCACGTCTGGTTGCGTATTGAACCGAAAGCACCCGGTGAAGGCTATGAATTTGTTAATGCCATTGTTGGGGGCGTGGTTCCTAAAGAATATATTCCCGCTGTAGACAAGGGCGTGAAAGAACAAATCGAAAACGGTGTTATTGCTGGTTATCCAGTGGTTGACGTTAAAGTTACCATATTCGATGGTTCATACCACGACGTGGACTCCAGTGAAATGGCATTTAAAATCGCGGGTTCTATGGGCTTTAAAGAAGGCGCTAAAAAAGCAAATCCCGTATTGCTCGAACCTATTATGAATGTTGAAGTCGTAACCCCAGAAGATTACATGGGCGATGTTATGGGCGATCTCAATCGTCGTCGTGGTATCGTTCAAGGTATGGATGATCAACCAGCAGGTAAAGTGATCCGTGCCGAAGTACCTTTAGCAGAAATGTTTGGTTATGCGACAGACTTGCGCTCATTAACGCAAGGTCGTGCCAATTACACCATGGAATTTGCTAAATATGCGGAAGCTCCTGCCAATATTGCAGAAGCTATTATCACCAAAAAATAGATTATTTGATTAACTGAAAAGAGGCGAGAGAACCATGTCCAAGGGAAAATTTGAAAGAACGAAACCGCACGTTAACGTGGGCACGATTGGTCACGTTGACCATGGTAAGACGACATTAACGGCAGCATTAACCAAGACCTTTGGTGAATTCAGAAGTTACGATCAAATTGATAATGCGCCGGAAGAAAGAGCGCGCGGAATTACGATTGCGACATCGCACGTGGAATACGAATCACCGAAGCGTCACTACGCGCACGTGGATTGCCCAGGACACGCGGATTATGTGAAGAACATGATCACAGGAGCGGCGCAAATGGATGGAGCGATATTAGTGGTGAGTGCGGCGGATGGCCCAATGCCACAAACCCGCGAACACATTTTATTGGCTCGCCAAGTTGGGGTACCGTATATATTGGTATTCATGAACAAAGCGGACATGGTTGACGATAAAGAGCTCTTAGAACTGGTTGAAATGGAAGTACGTGATTTATTGAGCAGCTATGACTTCCCTGGCGATGATACGCCAATTATTGTGGGTTCAGCCTTGAAGGCGTTGGAAGACGATCAAAGCGAGATTGGAGTACCGGCGATTAAGAAGCTGGTGGAAGCGATGGACAATTACATTCCTGAGCCAGAGCGTGCGATTGATCAGCCTTTCTTATTACCGATTGAAGACGTATTTTCGATTTCAGGACGCGGCACAGTGGTGACGGGTCGGATCGAGCGCGGCATTATCAAAGTGGGTGATGAAGTTGAGATTGTGGGTATTCAAAAGCTCACCACGAAGACGACGTGTACCGGCGTTGAAATGTTCCGTAAATTGCTCGACGAAGGTCGTGCGGGCGACAACGTGGGCGTATTATTACGCGGCACGAAGCGCGATGAAATTGAACGCGGACAAGTGTTAGCGAAACCCGGTTCGATTACTCCACATACGAAGTTTGAAGCGGAAGTGTATATTTTAACGAAAGAAGAAGGTGGACGTCACACCCCGTTTTTCAAAGGCTACCGTCCACAGTTTTATTTCCGTACGACGGACGTGACGGGAATGGTGGAATTACCGGAAGGCGTAGAGATGGTGATGCCTGGCGATAACATCAAGATGGTGGTTGAATTAATCAACCCGATTGCGATGGAGCAAGGCTTAAACTTTGCTATTCGTGAAGGTGGACGTACTGTCGGTGCGGGTGTGGTAGCGAAAGTTATCGAATAAGATAAGTAAAGGGTGGGCAAGTGTGTGCTTGCCCACAAGTTAAATTTTTAGAGGTAAAGGCAATGGAAAATAAAAATCAGCGGATCAGAATTCGTCTGAAATCATTCGATCACCGATTGATCGATGTTTCGACGCGTGAAATCGTTGAAACAGCAAAACGTACTGGTGCTGCAATTCGTGGCCCGATTCCATTACCCACAAAAATTGAAAAAGTTACCGTGCTAATTTCACCGCATATCGATAAAGATGCGCGTGATCAATACGAAATTAGAACACATACACGCTTAGTCGATATTCTGCGACCAACTGATAAAACAGTTGATGCATTAATGAAGCTAGATTTAGCGGCTGGTGTGGACGTGCAAATTAGCGTGGGTTCTGAAGATTAATTTTGAATAAAAAATGCTGACTGCAGGTAAGCTGCAATAGAGGTTTTACAATGACTATTGGGTTAGTTGGTCGAAAATGTGGAATGACGCGAGTCTTTACTGAAGATGGAACTTCAATACCAGTTACGGTAATTGAAGTAGATCCTAATCGCGTTACCCAAATTAAAACTGAAGAAAATGATGGTTACAGCGCAATTCAAGTAACGTCTGGACATAAAAAAGCATCACGTGTTGCCAAACCGCTAGCAGGCCATTTTGCCAAAGCAAATGTGGAAGCTGGAACAGGTTTGTGGGAATTTCGTGTGGATGCCGCTAAATTATCCGGTGTTGAATTAGGTAGCGCAATGACAGTTGATATTTTTGCACAAGGACAGTTTGTCGATGTGCAAGGCATCTCTAAAGGTAAAGGTTATGCAGGTGTTATTAAACGCCACAATTTCCGCACCCAAGATGCGACACACGGTAACTCTGTATCGCACCGTGCCCCAGGTTCTACTGGTCAAAACCAGACGCCTGGTCGCGTGTTCAAAGGTAAAAAAATGGCAGGTCGTTTAGGTCATGAAACTTGCACCGTTCAAAGCCAAGTGATTGTCCGCGTCGATAAAGATCGTAATTTACTCTTAATCAAAGGTGCTGTTCCTGGAGCCCCTGGTAGTAATGTCCTCGTAGTACCAGCTGTGAAAAAGCCTAGCGGGGAGGAGAAATAAACCATGGAATTAAATTTAATTGCAGTAGGCCAAACTAACGCTGGCAAAGTCACTGTGTCTGAAGCAGCCTTTGCGCGTGAGTTTAATGAGCCTTTAGTTCATCAAGTTGTGACCGCCTATTTAGCCGGTGCCCGTCAAGGCACGCGTGCACAGAAAAATCGTTCAGACGTTAGCGGTGGCGGTATTAAACCTTGGAAGCAAAAAGGTACCGGTCGTGCGCGTGCAGGCTCTAGCCGTAGCCCGATTTGGCGCACAGGTGGGGTCACATTCGCAGCGCGTCCACAAGATCATTCACAAAAAGTGAATAAAAAAATGTATCGTGGCGCAATGCGTTCGATTGTTTCCGAATTAATTCGCCAAGAGCGTTTATTAATTGTCGAGCAATTTGATTTTACTGAGCCTAAAACTAAATTGGCCGTCACTACGCTAAAAGAATTGGGATTAGAAAATAAAAAAGTATTAATTATTCACGACGAAATCAGTGAAAACGTATTTCTGGCAACACGAAATATTCCTAATCTAGGTTTATTAGATGTGCAAGGAGTGGATCCAGTGGCGCTCGTTGCTCATGAGCATGTGCTAATCACAGTAAAAGCGCTTAAGCAATTAGAGGAGTTACTGGGATGAACCAAGAAAAATTAATGAATATTATTATTGCGCCAGTCAGCTCTGAGAAATCCAATAATCAGGCCGAAAAAGATCGCCAATTTGTTTTTAGAGTGCGCAAAGACGCAACTAAACCGCAAATTGGGGCTGCAATTGCAATGCTTTTCAAAGTCGAAGTTTCTTCCGTAAAAGTATTGAATGTAAAAAGTGAACAAAAACGTCATGGCAAAACTCAAGGTGTGCGCAGCGGCTGGAAAAAGGCTTATGTGTCATTGAAAGAAGGTTATGATATTGATTTTGCTCGTGCAGAGTAAGTGGGATAGGAAACCGTTATGGCAGTTGTAAAACGTAAACCAACATCACCGGGCCGTCGCTTTGTTGTCGATATTGTTCATGGTGATCTACACAAAGGTAAACCACACCGCGGTTTAATCACTAAGAAAAAACGCACCAATGGTCGTAATAACCAAGGTTGTATTACCGTGCGTCATCGTGGGGGTGGTCATAAACGCTTTTATCGCCTCATTGATTTTAAACGCTACGATAAAGACGGCATTCCTGCGAAAGTCGAGCGCTTAGAATACGATCCTAACCGTAGTGCCAATCTTGCGCTACTGCTATACGCAGATGGCGAACGCCGTTATATGATTGCGCCCAAAGATTTAGAAGTAGGCCAAACCGTGCTATCCGGTGTTGAAGCCCCCATCAAAGTGGGTAATTGCCTACCCTTACGCAACATCCCAGTGGGTTCTGTTGTGCATTGTGTCGAACTGAAAGTTCAAAAGGGTGCTCAGCTGGCTCGCAGTGCAGGCGCATTTGTACAATTAGTTGCGCGCGAAGGTTTATACGCGACCTTACGTTTACGCTCGGGTGAAATGCGCAGAGTTTCTGTGGATTGCCGCGCGACGATCGGAGAAGTCGGTAATGGCGAACATAATTTACGTTCTTTAGGTAAAGCAGGTAAAGTTCGCTGGCGTGGTCGTCGTCCTACTGTTCGCGGTGTGGCGATGAACCCAGTCGATCACCCGCATGGTGGTGGTGAAGGTCGTACTTCTGGTGGTCGTCATCCAGTGACGCCATGGGGAAGACCCACTAAAGGTTATAAAACTCGTCATACTAAGCGGACATCCAAAATGATTATCCGCAGACGGGATCGTAGTTAACATTAAGAGGAAATAGCTGTGCCACGTTCAGTCAAAAAAGGCCCATTTGTTGATCACCATTTATTGGGTAAAGTAGAGGAAACTCTTGCTACAAACAGTAAAAAGCCAATCAAAACTTGGTCGCGTCGTTCAATGATTATTCCTCCTATGGTGGGATTAACGATTGCTATTCATAATGGTAAAACGTTCGTGCCAATTTTTATCACTGAAAATATGGTAGGCCATAAATTAGGCGAATTTGCGTTAACGCGCACATTTAAAGGGCATTCAGGCGATCGTAAAGCAAAATAATTAACTAGAGGTTTTAGAGAATGGAAGTTGCTGCAGTATTAAAATACGCGAGAATATCCGCCCAAAAAGCGCGATTAGTCGCTGATTTGGTTCGCAACAAGCCGGTTGACAAAGCTTTAGATGAGCTCAAGTTCAATCGTAAACGTGCGGCGCGTTTGGTTAAAAAGGTATTGGAATCTGCTATTGCCAATGCTGAAAATAACGAAGGGGCAGATATTGACGAATTGCGTGTTTCAAAAATTTATGTTGATGAAGGTCCAACCATGAAACGTTGGCATGCGCGTGCAAAAGGTCGTGGTGCAAGAATTTTAAAACGGACTTCACACATTACTGTGAAAGTATCCGATGAAAAGGCGAGGTCATAAGCAATGGGTCAAAAAGTTCATCCAACAGGAATGCGCTTAGGTATCGTAAAAGATTGGACAGCGAAATGGTATGCTGGCCACCAAGATTTTGCGAAAAATTTATATGCCGATCTAAAAGTGCGTAAATATTTATTTAAAAAATTAGATCAAGCTGCAGTAAGCCGTATTCAAATTGAACGCCCAGCCAAAAATGCAGTAATTACGATTTTTACTGCACGTCCTGGGGTCATTATCGGAAAAAGTGGACGTGATGTAGAAACATTAAAAGCCAAAGCCAGTCAAATTATGGGCGTGCCAGTTCATATTAATATTCAAGAAGTTCGCAAGCCAGAGTTAGATGCCAAGCTTGTTGCTCAAAGCATTGCTCAGCAATTAGAACGTCGCGTTATGTTTCGTCGTGCGATGAAACGGGCGGTGACTAATGCGATGCGTCTAGGTGCAAAAGGCATTAAAGTGAATGTCAGTGGCCGTTTAGGTGGCGCTGAAATTGCTCGTAATGAATGGTATCGTGAAGGCCGTGTGCCCTTGCATACATTTCGCGCTGATATCGATTATGATACTGCCGAAGCATTAACGACTTATGGAATTATTGGTGTAAAAGTGTGGATTTTTAAAGGCGAAGTTTTAGATCGCGAAAATCCAAAAACCGAAAGCGCTGAGGCGTAATCATAGATTGGAATGAGGCATTAAAAAATGTTGCAACCGAAACGAACAAAATACAGAAAATGTCACAAAGGAAAAAACCGTGGTTTAGCTGCTCGTGGTAGCAAAGTCAGTTTTGGTGAGTTTGGTTTAAAATCCGTAGAGCGCTCACGGATCACCGCGCGTCAAATCGAAGCCGCGAGAAGAGCTATCACTCGTCATATTAAACGGGGTGGAAAACTCTGGATACGTATTTTCCCAGATAAACCAATTACCAAAAAGCCTTTAGAAGTTCGTCAAGGTAAAGGTAAGGGTAGTGTGGAATATTGGGTAGCATTAATTCAGCCAGGTACCGTCATGTTTGAACTTGAAGGTGTGCCTCGCGATATCGCTGAGCGTGCTTTCGAACTCGCGGCTGCTAAATTACCTGTAAAAACGACATTTTCAGAACGGACGGTGATGTAATCATGAATATCGCAGAATTAAGAGAAAAAACTGAAAAAGAGTTGAATGAAGAATCGTTGGCGTTGACTCGTGAATTATTTAATTTACGCATGAGTAAAGCGGTTGGAAATTTGAAACAAACCCATACGCTGACAGAAGTTCGTCGTAACATCGCTCGCGTGAAAACCGTGATCCGCGAAAAACAAGCAAGTGGGAAATAACAATGACTGCTACAAAACAAACTGAAGGCCGCACGTTAGTGGGTACCGTGATCAGCGACAAAATGGATAAAACCATTACTGTGTTAGTTGATCGTCGTGTAAAGCATGCTAAATACGGAAAATATATTCGTCGTGTTTCAAAAATTAAAGCACACGATGAAAATAATGTTGGTAAGTCAGGTAACCAAGTTCTTATCAAAGAATGCGTTCCACTTTCCAAACAAAAGTCTTGGACATTAGTCGAAGTACTTGAAGCGTAAAGTAATTTAAATTAATGCTAGTAACATATTGCTAGCGTTTGAAAAAATGGTATAATTTGCCCCCTTTGTCTTTACACAAAGAGCATATAACGGAGATAAACAATGATACAGTCAGAATCACTGCTTGATGTGGCTGATAACAGTGGCGCACGTCGAGTCAAGTGTATCAAAGTGCTCGGTGGTTCCCATCGTCGCTACGCGCATATTGGCGATATTATTAAAGTCAGCGTAAAAGAAGCGATACCACGTGGTCGCGTTAAGAAAGGTGACGTGTTAAATGCGGTAGTCGTAAGAACCCGGAGTGGCGTGAGACGTTCTGATGGTTCATTGATCCGATTTGATAGTAATTCAGTCGTATTATTGAATAATCAAAATCAGCCTATTGGTACTCGTATCTTTGGACCAGTCACCAGAGAATTACGCAGTGAATTATTCATGAAAATTATTTCACTAGCACCTGAAGTGCTGTAGGCCTGGAGTAAGTAGCAATGAGAAAGATCAAAACAGGCGATGAAGTTATCGTGCTAACCGGAAAAAGCAAAGGCGCTCGTGGACGCGTTCTGAAAGTGTTGGCAAAAAATGACGAAACTAAAGTTGTTGTTGATGGTGTGAATATGGTGAAAAAGCATGTTCGTGCTAACCCCAATCGTGAACAAGAAGGTGGTATCAAAGAACAACCCGCAGCATTAGATGTATCTAATGTCGCTTTGGTTAATCCAAAAACCAATAAAGCTGATCGAGTTGGATTTAAAACATTAGAAAACGGGACAAAAGTGCGATATTTCAAAAGCACTGGAGAAGACATTGTCGAATAATGGTGAGCAAAATGGCTAGACTAGACGATTTATACAGGAAAAATATTGTAGCTGAATTGAAAAAACAATTTAACTACGCGAGTGTGATGCAAGTACCCAAAATTACTAAAATCACCTTAAATATGGGATTGGGTGAAGCCGTAGGCGATAAAAAAATTGTGAAAAATGCCATGGAAGACATGGAAAAAATTGCAGGACAAAAACCCATTGTCACAAATGCCCGCAAATCGATTGCAGGATTTAAAATTCGTGAAGAATGGCCAATTGGGTGTAAAGTGACACTGCGACATGCGCGCATGTATGAATTTTTAGATCGCCTGATCAGTATTGCGATCCCACGGATCCGCGATTTTCGTGGATTTTCCATCAAATCGTTCGATGGGCGTGGAAATTATAGTTTAGGGATCCAAGAACAAATCGTGTTCCCAGAAATCGATTACGATAAAATTGATCAAATTCGCGGGATGGACATTACTATAACCACCTCAGCGAAATCTGATAAAGAAGCATTAGCGCTATTAAAAGCGTTTAATTTTCCATTTAAAGAAACTGTGGTTAGCGAATAGGCGGAGATACGCATGGCAAAAACATCAGTAAGAGAACGCGAACAACAAAAAGTCGATTTAGTTCGCAAGTACGCAAAAAAAACAGCAGATATTAAATCTAAGATCCGTGAGGCAATCTTAGCCGATCTTAATTCTCAGAATCAAAATGAATCTCGCGTATTTGAAAACTACTTGAAATTAAATAAGTTGCCGCGTAATGCAAGCCGCACTCGCGTCACTCGTCGTTGCAATATTTGCAGCCGCGGACGCAGCGTTTATCGTGCGTATGGATTGTGCCGCATTTGTTTGCGCCAAGCAGCAATGCGTGGTGATATTCCTGGTTTGGTTAAATCAAGCTGGTAGTCTGGAGAAATTTTATTATGAGTATGCAAGATCCGATCGCTGACATGTTAACAAGAATTCGTAACGCGCAAAGCGCAAAAATGCGTTCTGTAACAATGCCGCTTTCAAAATTAAAAGTCGCCATTGCGAACGTCTTAAAACAAGAAGGTTATATCGATACCGTTCAGCAAGAAGAACAAGATGGTAAGCCGGTGTTAACCTTAGAACTCCGTTATTTTCAAGGTCGCCCTGTGATTGTAAAACTTAAGCGTGTGAGTCGTCCCGGCTTAAGAATTTACAAAGGTAAAAATGACATTCCTAAAGTATTAAACGGCTTAGGTACTGCGATTATGTCAACTTCAAAAGGAGTGATGACGGATCGTGAGGCACGTTCTTTAGGACAGGGTGGCGAACTCTTGTGTATAGTGGAATAGAGGAATAAAAAATGGGATCACGCGTCGCAAATAATCCGATTAACATTCCAAGTGGTGTTGAAGTTACATCACAAGCGAATGCGGTTTCTGTAAAGGGTAGTAAAGGTAACTTACACTATTCCTTACATCACTTAGTGACTATCGAAAAAGAGGGTAATGTTTTAACGATCAAAGCCCTTAATGAATCAATTGAAGCAAATGCTCAAGCAGGAACCACACGTGCCATTATTAATAATATGGTGAATGGTGTAAGCAAAGGCTTTGAGCGTAAGTTAGTTCTTGTTGGGGTGGGTTATCGTGCTGCAGCTCAGGGTAAAGTATTAAATCTTTCACTGGGATTTTCACATCCAGTGGTGTTCCCCGTTCCTGAGGGCATTACAATTGAAACCCCCAGTCAAACTGAAATACTCGTAAAGGGTGCTGATAAACGCTTAGTTGGCCAAGTGGCTGCTAATATTCGCAGCATTCGCCCACCGGAACCCTACAAAGGTAAAGGTGTTCGCTATGCCGATGAGAAAGTCATTATTAAAGAAACCAAGAAGAAATAATTCGAGGTAGTAAATATGTTAAACAAAAAAGTTTCAAGATTACGCCGCGCACGCAAAGCACGTTGCAAAATGCGCGAAGATCAAAAATTACGTTTATGTGTTCATCGCACCCCGCAACACATTTACGCCCAAGTATTTTCAGTAGATGGCTCGCAAGTATTAGTAACTGCAAGCAGCGCTGAACAAGGGCTTCGTGATGCTAAGGCTGAAAACAAAGTCGGTCTTGCAGGAGTCGTGGGTAAGGCAGTGGCAGAACGCGCAATTGCGAAAGGTATCAAACAAGTCGCCTTTGATCGTTCAGGGTTTAAATATCATGGTCGCGTGAAAGCATTAGCAGATGCTGCTCGTGAAGGCGGACTAGAGTTTTAAGGGTTAATAATTATGTCAGGTTTCGATCAATCCACTAAAAGTGACGGAATGTTGGAAAAGCTGGTTGCGGTTAACCGTAATGCCAAAGTTGTCAAAGGTGGTCGTATTTTCAGTTTTTCTGCGGTGACTGTCGTGGGTGATGGTAAAGGCCGTATTGGTGTTGGGCGCGGTAAATCACGCGAAGTACCGTTAGCGATCGGTAAGGCGCTCGAAAGTGCACGTCGCAATATGTTCTATGTTGACATAAATGGCGACACTTTATATTACGATGTCTTAGCTCGCCACAGTTCAACAACAGTCTTCATGAAACCGGCAGCAGAAGGTACTGGTATTATCGCTGGTGGTTCCATGCGTGCAGTATTCGAAGTAGTAGGGATCCATAACGTCCTAGCAAAAGTGATTGGTTCCAGCAATCCTGTAAACGTGGTTTATGCAACTATCAAAGGCTTGCGTGAAATGGCGTCCCCAGAATATTTAGCTGAAAAGCGCGGCAAAACCGTGAAAGAATTATTAGGAGCAGTGCGCGATGAGCAATAAGCTAGTAACATTGCGAGTGACATTAATCAAAAGCCTCAGCGGTCGGGTACATTCCCACAAAGCGACCGCACAAGGATTAGGTTTAAAGCGCTTACATCAAACGGTGGAGTTACCAGCAACCCCTGAAATTATGGGTATGGTAAATAAAGTTTCATATTTACTAAAAGTTGAGGAAGTAGAATGATGAACCTCAATACAATTCAACCAGCAATTGGCGCAAAACGTAATGCGCGACGTGTTGGACGTGGTATTGGTTGTACTAAAGGCAAAACCTGTGGTCGTGGACATAAAGGTCAACATGCGCGTGCCGGTGGGTACCATAAAGTCGGTTTTGAAGGTGGACAAATGCCTATGCAGCGTCGTTTGCCAAAATTCGGTTTTAATTCTCGTGGTGCTTTAGTACGTGACGAAATAACTCTCGATGCATTGCAAAGCATGACAGCAGAAGTGATCGATTTGCATAGCTTAATGTTAGAGAATGTGATTAATCGTAATATCAAAGACGCTAAGGTGATTTTATCCGGTTCGATCAATCGGGCTATTACCATAAAAGGCCTACGAGTCACTAAAGGCGCTCGCCAAGCAATTGAAGCTGCTGGTGGAAAGGTCGAGGATTAATCAATTATGACCAAAAGTGGATCTTTCCCTGCGAATACTGCGAGTACTGGTTTTGCCGAAGTAAGAAGACGCTTATGGTATGTTCTGCTTGGGCTAATCATTTTTCGCATAGGTGCGCATGTGCCCGTTCCAGGGCTTGATCCAAAACGCTTGCAAGCATTATTCAGTCACCAAACCAATACTATTCTCGGTATGTTTAATATGTTTTCTGGTGGCGCACTGAGTAAACTGACTGTATTTGCGCTAAGTGTGATGCCGTATATTTCAGCATCGATTATTATTCAGCTATTGACAGCAGTATCTCCCAAGCTCGATCAATTGCGTAAAGAGGGTGAGTCTGGTCGTCGTAAAATCAATCAATATACACGATACGGAACCTTGTTTTTAGCATTTTTTCAAGCGCTTGGTATCGCAAAGTGGTTAGCAAGTGAAGGTATTGCCATTGATCCAGGCTTAACCTTTTACTTTACAGCAACCATCACCTTAGTAACCGGTACTATGTTCTTGATGTGGCTTGGTGAGCAAATGACAGAGCGTGGAATTGGAAATGGTATTTCATTAATTATTACAGCGGGAATTGTTTCTGGCTTGCCTGCTGCCATTGCACGAACTCTGCAGCAAGTTCGTGAAGGTCAATTATCGGTTATTGCCTTATTACTAATCGCTGCACTGATAGTCGTGGTGACAGGGTTCGTCGTATTCATGGAAAGTGGTCAACGACGCATTACCGTGAATTATGCGAAGAGACAACAAGGCCGAAAAATGTATGCCGCACAGTCCAGTCATTTGCCATTTAAAATCAATATGTCTGGTGTTATACCTCCTATTTTTGCTTCAAGTTTAATCTTGTTACCAGGTACGTTGGCTTCTTTTTTAGGTAATATCAAAGGGTTTGAATGGTTAGCGAGCGTTGCGTTATGGTTATCACCAACTCAACCCCTGTATATGATTTGTTACGGCATCATGATCATCTTTTTTGCTTTTTTCTACACGGCATTGGTTTTTAATCCTAAAGAAACAGCAGAAAATTTAAAAAAATCTGGCGCGTTCATTCCGGGTATTCGTCCTGGAGAACAAACAGCCAACTATATCGATAAAGTCATGTCCCGATTAACATTAGTAGGTGCTCTTTATTTAGCATTGGTCGCACTGATGCCTGAGTTTATGATCGTTGCTTGGCATGTACCCTTCTTCTTCGGAGGTACCTCCTTGCTGATTATCGTGGTGGTGTTGATGGATTTCATGGCGCAAATGCGCGCGTTAATGATGTCTTATCAATATGAATCCTTAATGAAAAAATCCAACTTGCGCGGGGCAGGTCCCAGCGGCATGTTCCGTTAAATAAGGTAACTAAGATGAAGGTTAGAGCATCGGTAAAAAAAATATGTCGTTATTGCAAAGTGATCCGTCGCAATGGCGTAGTACGAGTGATCTGCAAAGATCCAAAACATAAACAAAGGCAAGGCTAAGTCCATGAGTGACTGTTCAAAATGACTCAATTCTTGATGAAAGTCCATTTTGTTCAGCCCTTAAAAGATTTAAGCTCAGCAGAAAATAATAACATTGCTTGATTCTCAAGCTAGGTTAGGGTATCTTACCGCGTTTTCTGTTTGTATTAACATGTGAACTTTTGGGAGTTTGAAAATGGCCCGGATAGCTGGCATTAATATACCAGTTCATAAACATGCTGAAGTAGCATTAACGTCGATTTATGGTATTGGTCGTACACGCGCACGCCAAATATGTAGCGCTGCTGGTATCGCTATTTCCGCTAAAATTAGCACATTATCGGAAGATGAAATCGAAAAACTACGTGAACAAGTTGCTAAATTTACGGTGGAAGGTGATTTACGCCGTGAAATTTCCATGAACATTAAACGTTTAATGGACTTGGGCTGTTATCGTGGTGTTCGACATCGCCGAGGACTACCTCTACGGGGACAACGCACTCGCACGAATGCGCGTACCCGCAAAGGTAAACGTAAACCGATTAAGAATTAACGCTTAGGAAAAAATTATGTCTGCAACGTCTGCTGCGGCCAAAGCGGTCCGTAAAAAAGTCAAAAAACATGTAATGGATGGTATAGCCCATATTCATGCCTCCTTTAATAATACCCTTGTCACGATCACTGATCGCCAAGGCAATGCATTGGAATGGTCGAGTGCCGCCAGTTGTGGTTTTAAAGGATCACGTAAAAGCACGCCATTTGCAGCTCAGGTAGCCGCCGATAAAGTCGCTAATAGTGTCGTCGAAAATTACGGTATGAAATCTGTCGATGTGCGCATAAAAGGCCCTGGTCCAGGTCGTGAGTCTGCTGTGCGCTCGTTGAGTGGCTGCGGATTAAAAATTAATTCAATTACCGATGTGACCGGTATTCCGCATAACGGATGCCGTGCTCCGAAAAAACGTCGCGTCTAGGGAGAATACTATTAATGGCTCGTTATATTGGTCCAAAATGTAAATTATCTCGGCGTGAAGGTACCGATCTCTCTCTAAAAAGTGGTGTTCGTCCTTTATCGTCAAAATGTAAAGCTGATACTGCGCCAGGACAACATGGTGCTCGTCGTGGCCGCTTATCCGACTACGGTTTACAGCTGCGTCAAAAACAAATGATCCGTCGCCTGTATGGAATTCTGGAAAGACAATTTCAGAATTATTATAAAGAAGCCGCACGCTTAAAGGGCTCTACTGGTAATAATCTACTAGTGCTTTTGGAACGTCGCTTAGACAATGTTGTGTATCGGATGGGCTTAGCTTCAACACGTGCTGAAGCACGTCAATTAGTTGGACATAAATCTATTTTAGTGAATGGAGATGTTGTCAATATTCCATCGTATCAAGTGAAACCTGGTGATGTGGTTGAAGTTCGAGAACGCGCTAAAAAGCAATTACGAATTCAAGCAGCACTAGAATTAGCAAAAGATCGTACTCAATCCGATTGGCTTGAGCTAAACGAAGGGGCTATGCGTGGCACATTTAAACGTGATCCAGAGCGTAGTGAATTACCAAGCGAGATCAATGAAAATCTCGTTGTTGAATTGTATTCTAAATAATGCGTGGAGATTAAAGTACATGCACAATTCCGCTACTGAATTTTTAATACCTCGCAACATTCATGTCCAGGAAGTGGGTGCTTGTCATTCACGAGTGGTTCTTGAACCGTTAGAAAGAGGCTTTGGACACACTCTCGGTAATGCCCTGCGTCGCATTTTACTTTCTTCCATGCCAGGTTGTGCCATCACTGAAGTCACTATTCAAGGTGTGTTGCATGAATACAGCACGATTGAAGGCGTTCAAGAAGATGTTATTGATATCCTCTTGAATTTAAAAAACGTCGCCATAAAACTAAATGGGCGCGATGAGGTCAACCTCCGTTTAAATAAAAAAGGCGCTTGTGTGGTTACAGCAGGCGATATCGAAGTGGATGGTAATGTTGAAATTATCAACCCAGATTTAGTCATCGCACATTTAACAGACTTAGGCTCATTAAATATGACGCTACACGTGAGTCGTGGTCGTGGCTACCAGCCAGCGAATGCCCGCAGTGACGAAGAAATGGAATCACAAAGCATCGGACGACTACAACTAGACGCCAGCTTCAGTCCGGTCCGTCGCGTCGCTTACTCCGTTGAAAGTGCTCGTGTGGAAAAACGTACCGATTTAGATAAATTAATTATCGACTTAGAAACCAATGGCACGATTGATCCGGAAGAAGCTATTCGTCGTTCAGCCACAATTCTGCAACAGCAATTGGCTTATTTTGTCGAACTCGAAAGCAATGTTGAACAAACCGCCGAATCAAAAGAACAAGAAATAGACCCAATCTTGTTACGACCAGTCGACGATTTAGAATTAACAGTGCGTTCAGCTAATTGTTTGAAAGCAGAAAATATTTATTATATCGGCGATTTAGTGCAACGCTCTGAAGTTGAATTGCTAAAAACGCCAAATTTAGGTAAAAAATCATTAACTGAAATCAAAGATGTTCTTGCTTCAAAAGGCTTGTCATTAGGTGCTCAATTAGAAAATTGGCCACCGGCAAATCTTCGTGAAAAAGCAGATGAAAATATTTAAAAGGGTAATATCATGCGCCATCGTAACTCAGGACGTAAATTAAATCGTACCACCTCGCATCGCGAAGCGATGTTTCGCAATATGTCGGCTTCGTTGGTGGAACACGAAATCATTCGTACTACCTTGCCAAAAGCTAAAGAATTGCGTCGAGTGATTGAACCTCTGATCACTAAAGCTAAAGCCGATAGCGTTGCAAATCGTCGTTTACTATTTTCGCGTATTCGCGATAAAAATGCCGTTGATAAATTATTTACAACCCTAGGGCCACGTTATCAACAACGCCCAGGTGGTTATGTTCGTATTCTAAAATGTGGATATCGTTTAGGCGATAGCGCACCAATGGCCTATGTAGAATTAGTTGACCGCGAGTCAGCAGAAGCATAAAAAAAAGCCGGTTAATACCGGCTTTTTTTTTAAGTCGAACATTTTCATATCTTAATTCGGTGCCTCACTTAATAGCAAAAGTCTTATTGACCGTCAATCAAAATATTTGTTTAAGAGAACAATAAATTCATTGCTATATACCTTGGTTTTAAGCGTATACTAATAACGGTTTTAACAAAATGGAGTCATTGCAATGTCTAAAAAAGTTGTATTAACTGGCGCTGCCGCTCTTTTAGTTTCTTCAATTGCTTTGGGAGTTAACGTTGCCAACGCGAATTCCGTGGCCTTACCTGCTCATAGCTTTGCTACTGTTTTAAACGATAACTGTGGCGGTTGTGCGGCAACCACATGTGCTGCTACGTGCGCGGCCACGTGCGCCGGTGACGATTCTCACCAAGATGCCGCAGATTAGTATTTTTTATTCATGTTAAAATAAAACAGACGGGACTTCCCGTCTGTTTTATTTTAAGGGTACCTCGCTGGAAAAATCTTCACTATCGTTCAGGAGTTTTGCCTATGCTAAATGAGCAAGCTGGGGAAATGTGCCAAGCCAAGGGTTACTCGGCAGTAGAAGCTGAAGAAAATCGTGTTTCATTAACCCCGCAACAACAACAAGCCGCCAAGACGATAGAGGGGTGTTATCAAACTCTGGGGAATTCCAATGTGGTTTTTCCCTTATTATCGACTACGGATCAGTTACCTTATTGGCAACATCAACCCAAGGGCGATGTCAGAGATCCTGCTCATTTCACGCAATATTATTATCACGCCCATCCATCCAACGATGATGAACGCGTTCAAGAGCATGGGCATTTTCATTTATTTTTTATGCCAAAGGCCATCCCCTATGGGACAGATTTTATTATCGCCAATGATCACTATCATGAGTCTTTGGGTAAAAAAGAAAATTTAACGCATTTAATAGCCATTTCCATGAATGAGCAGGGTAGACCTATTGCTTTGTTTACGGTAAATCATTGGGTTGTACCAGGAGTTTGGTATTCTGCCGAAGTATTAATCTCGATGTTGGATCAATTTAAGGTCGAGCATGAATCGGCTCCTTGGGCGATTACCAGTCAATGGCTGACAGCCATGGTGCAATTATTCAATCCCTACATTGCAGAATTATTATTACAACGCGATAAAGTAATTGCCGAATACGCACAACAACATCCTGAAAGTCATGTGTATTATGATAAAGCACTTGAAGTAACCTCGGTATTAAGCTTAATTTAATAAAAATATTAATTTTTATGCCTACGTTGTTAATCTTTTTGCAAAATTTTTAAATTTTTTTTAAAAAAAGTTGGCGATCTTATTGAAATAAAGGTAGAATTCGTTGGCAATCAGATATTGAATTACTATTCTTTTAATTCAAATCTGTCTATCAATTGATCTACTTAGGGGGAAATAGGAATGATCAAAAAAACTTTAGTAGCTGCATTATTATCCTGTGGCGTTGGCGTTGCTTTTGCTGGCGGCATGGGTTACCAAAATTCACCTTGGTTTGTGGATGGCGCATTTGCCTTTACTCCAGCTAACCAAGTTCCATCGGTTGTTGCTGCAACTGCAGGTCTTGGAACAGCTTCTACAACGAATACGTTAAAAGGTGCTGGTGCAGCTTTCGGTGTTGGTTACGAAGCTAACTTAACTCGCGCAGTGGTTGCTGGTGTTCACGGTCGTTATGGCTGGTATGGTAATGTTGACTATGTGAACAACACCAATGCTGACCATTTAAAAACCACTTTCTCAGGTTTTGATGGCAGTGCATTTGTCGGTTACCGTTTAACCAACAATACAACTGCATATGTTCATGGTGGTTTTGGATACATTCGTATCAAATCCGAAGCAACCAATACTAACGTATCGACCAACAGAACAACTTGGGAAAACGTTCCTGTGTTCGGCGCATCACTTGCATACCGTTTCTCAAATAATGTTTCTGCATTATTTGACTACTCGCACTTTGCAGGCGATGACTTAACTAACGCTGGTGTTAACCAATTAGCAACTAACATCCCAGCTTTAGATTCTTTCCAAGTAGGTATCAAAGTTAACGTTTAATCGTTAATTTTATTCCATACTCAAAAAAAGGAGCTAGCAACCCTAGCTCCTTTTTTTATTTATGACGAGTGTTATCACTAAATAAATTTACTTGCAATTGAATATTAACTTAGGTAACGTACCTCGTTTCTAATGTGATTGATTACTTGGGGGAAAAGTAAAATGTTCAAACAATCATTAGTTGCTGCATTCTTATCTTGCAGTGCAGGCTTAGCGATGGCAGGCGGATTGGGTTATGCAACTTCATCACCCTGGTTTGCAGAAGGGGCGTTAACCTATAATCCAACCTCACAAACACCGGGTATAATACGACTTTATGAGAATGTGGTCGCAACCAACAAAGAAGAAAAAAATCGGACAGGTGCTCATTTTGCCTTTGGTTATCAACGGAGTATTGCAGAAAATATCCTTTTAGGATTTGATGCTGGTTGGGGTTATTATGGAAAAATGACGTACGAATCAGCGCAAGGACTTGATACGGATGGTTCGTTAACTACTACATTTTCTGGATTTGATGCCAATGCCTTTGTGGGTTATCGATTTACCCCACGCTTTAGCGCCTATGCGCATGCTGGTATGGGCTATATTCGCATCCATGCTGAAGAAAGCTCTCTGCAACCACTTCCATTTGGTTTTCCCACACCCAGAGGTCATGTCACTAACTGGGAAGCTGTGCCCGTTTTAGGTGCAACACTCGCTTATCACATCACCCGCAACGTTTCAGCTATCGCAGACTGGAGCCACTTAGCTGGTAATAGTTTTAGTTCTACTACCATAAGATCAGAGGAATTATTCACTAGCATTCCCATTATCAATTCCTATCAATTTGGTGTGCGGGTTAACGTTTAGTTAAAATTACAGTTAAAAATAAAAAAGGCTAGAGATCTTCTAGCCTTTTTTATATTGAGCCACCTTCAACCTAAGGGATTTTGGGTTAAATAAATTGCAGCACCCAATGTCCAATCTAAACCGGTATTATTGATTTGATTAGCAATGGTGACTTGGTGTGAGTTAGCAGGAAAGCCATAGCCGTGTTCTAGCAGAGAAGTATAATACGTGCCGGCAAAACAATAGACTTCTAAATATTGCGGAGCAACGTTCGGATAATCTTTAACTAGTTGTGACCAAGGCGTTTTACAGACCGAGGTTACTGCCGTTTCTAATTGTTGGGGTGAAAAAGACGAGGTGGTTTTAAAGAAATCACTCGTATAATAAAAACCCGAGAAGCCAATAAACGCATTTTGGTTTAAATGACTTGGAATAACCGGAGTGACTTGATTGCTCACCAAGGTGTCGTCAATGGCTTTTTGGCAGCCGCTAAAATTAAATTGTCCTTTACTACCATTTTTTAAGGTGAAATCGATAGGGTAACAACTCGAGTTATTGGAAATTCCACTCGAAGCAAACGCCATGTCTTGGCCTAATCCTAAAAAGCTATGTGAAAATAAACGATAGGCTTGATTGCCAAATTGGACCAATTGAAAATCATCAGAATTTGCGGCATCTTGCGGATCGTTATAAGTGATTTCGGTCGAGGCACCACCCATATCTAAAATTCCGGTGGTCGTTGGTTGCCCCAACTGTTGAGTTAAATCATTCACACTGATCCAATCGTAAATGCCTTCCCACTTGCCGGTAATGGTTTTCGCATCACGCAATTGCCAAGTGTTGTTATTTTTTAAGGCGGAAGTGAGTGCCGCATAAATCGCAGCTTGTTGTTGATCGGGAATTTCGCGCATACCCGCCGTGGCTAAAATATACAAAGGAACGTGATTGATTTGCGTGCCAATTTTAGTGCTGGCATCGGTTAATAATGCTTGGATTGGTGCAACCGCTTGCGTGGGGTCGTTTGCCGCACTGGCCAAGGGAATTTTATTTTTAATCGAAACCAGTTCCGTTAACTTAGGAATACCATTCGTTACTCCATCGATTTGAAACACGTGAATTCTTGATCCGCTGCTACCCGCATCAATCACTGAAATATATTGGTTATCCAAGGGCGCGGCAAACACAGAACAAGTTGATAAACACAAAAAAGCCAGAGTGAGTAATTTACGCATGGTTACTATTCCTCGTTAATTTTAGGCACGATTATACTCATATTAATGGATAGCGCCAACTAAAAATTGGAATTAGTCTATCGCGCTTTCAACTTATGATATTAGCCTGATATTAGCCTCGATTCTATCGTTATGTTGCATGGTAAGATTTAAGCTAATGGTGACGACTTACGGTCGATATTTCGGCAAATTAAAATGCAATTCCTTTAACAGCATTGCTGATGGATTATCGTTATCAACCTCACTCTCAATTTTTAAGGCCTCAAATACATCATCTCTTTATAAAAAGTTGTTTTCCTTTGTCTGCAAAAAATGCATTTCCATAAACACCTTTGCAATGCTTATAATAACGAAGTCTAAAAATATTTCTGAATTCAGGAATTTCAAATAGTGTTTTGATAACAGCATTTCGATAATGATCTTCCATCTCTCTCAGTAATCTCAGAATAAAATGATTGCCATAAGAATGAATATGATCAACTATCGCTTTAGTGCGCATGCGGTGAACTGGATCAGTGAAATATTGATATAGAAAATTGCCTAACTGAGCGGGCGAATATTTTTTAAAGGCATTGCATTGGCTATTGAGGACTTTATAAGGATTAACGCGATAAGTTTGACAATATAAATCCATGCAAAAAATAAGGAGTTGAGGAGTTATTTTTTGATAAAATTCTATAAGCCTATTACATTGATTTTCGCTTACAGAGAAAGATTCAAATTCTTCAAAATCTACCCAAGAAAATAACTCATATTTAGCAGCTTCTGCATAATTAAGAAAGTTAGCTAAAGATAAAATAGTATTTTTGATGAGTTGATTACTAAGAGAACTGGTGAGAAGAAAACGCATTAAACTTCTTAATTGATTGAGATCAATAGCATGCTGCTCATGTGTGAAGAAGTTAGATGTCGAGGTTGCTATAGGGGTAATAGCTTGGTTAGCTGCTGTATTGTGTTGAGCACGAATTAAAAACATTAAGGCGGTTGGTTCAAGTAGCGCATGGATGTGTTTCAAACCTATTTCCTTATTAGTCTCATAAGATTGTATGATAAAAACAGCTGATTTCAAATTTGAAATTGATTGAATTTTTAATTTTTCAAATCCTCTGCTGTATAATTCTTGAAACTTCATCTTATGATTTTCAACATGGTCACTCCACCCGTGAAGATAACCCAAGACACCCTTAAAATCAGCAAAACTCCTGATGAGTGAAGTTAAATAGACTGGCTCTAGTAGTTCACGAATCATGGCTTTAAAATAATTATGAATAGCCGGATTATTTTCATTTGACTCAGCAAAGCTTGAAAAACTCGACAAAGTTTTTCGGAGAGCATTCATTGGGTATTCATTTTCTATCATCGATTTTACGTATTCCAAGTTAAGAATAGCGGTTGCTTGAAGTTTTGTAGCATTTTCTGCGACGCTGTCACGATGAAAGAACCAATAAAATGGTTGAAATAACTCATGATACTTGCTTCCTGAACAGTCCTTTAGACAATTAATAGCAACATTATTAATAAATCCAGCCTGCAGTTCGGGTCTGTTTTGTAAAATAATAGAGTTTGCACTAGATATTTCCGCTATTGTTTTATATTGATAATTAAATATTTTTTGAGTTAATAAGAAGTCCAAAACCTTATTTTTTAAGCTAATAAATTCAACCTCATCATTAATTTGATTGATTAAATTTTTTATAGAATTAATAGATAAATTTGCGCTTTTTAAAATTATAGTAATACAATTTATTTTCACACCTTCTTCAAAATAAAAATTTAATAGCTCTTTAATAATGCCGAATATAGCAATACCATCATCTTCTTCAACTTCTCTAACCTGCCAATTTATAAGATTACTTAGAGTTTTATCTTTAAAATAAGCTAAACAGATATTTCCTAAAACATCCCTAGTCCGAGAGGGTGAGCTAGCGGAATAGTAATGTTTAACACAAATTTCATAAAATTCTTGCAGGTTATCCGAAAAGCTCTTGTCGGACTTTAGGTCATCAATAGTCTTAAAGAGGTTATCTAAAGATTGGTAACGAAAGGATTTTAAAAGCATCAGCGCATAGTCACTTAGATTAAGAGGTGGCGTGCGATCATCTGAGATGATATTAAAGAAGTTAGATATTTTTTTTGCGCATACATGTAATAAACCGGTCGGATTTTCTCGCTTAAGAATAGTATTAGATATAATTTCATGATTAGTGATTATTTGTTTTTCGTTTTCAATCGCAAGACCTATGCGCGCATAGAACTTAGCATTTCTTGATCCTAAATAAGGATCATCTGTAAGGTGTTGTGAAATTGAATAGGTTACTTCCTTGCATGATCGCAATAAAGAAATTGTAGCTAGATAAGTTGGGCTTTCTGCAGAATACACATCATCTTGCGAAAAGTCTTCTAATTGAATTTTTAATCGTTGTTTTAAAAATGTTTCAATTAACGTATACAATGGGGGATTATAATTTTTTTGTAAAATTTCTCGAAGTAATGATGAGAAATTATCATAGCTATAGAGTTCAACTTCATTTTCATTGAAATAACACAATAACTCTATTAAAAGATGCGTATGAAGATTATCAGCAGCCAGAAATCCCAACCAAAAGCTAACACTTCCCGTGGCTAATAATTTTTCAGTTTGGGAACGCCACTCTTTAATGATTTCATTGTTATTGCTGCTTTGATTGAGTGCTTTTATACAGACAGATAACCCAGCATTTTTACTTAAATGGAAATTATCGTTATTTTCTCTAGGCCATTTGAGCTTGTTTGCTAATAGGGTTTTATGCGAATTTCTCAATAATGTTGCTATTCTTTTGGTTTCATCGAAATTAAAACATGCCTCATAACGCCATTTTGAATCCGTTTCCTCAATAGCAATAATTTTTTCCATTGTTTCAACTGATAGGATATTATTATCGCCTGAGCTAATAAATACTTTTAATTCCTGCAAATCGCTTAATTCAAATTCGGCTAAAATGAATGATTTTTCATCACGTGAGGTTTTAATTCCCCAAAATTCTTCGCTGAGAATAGGATCTTGAGCAAAGGCGCTGTAAATGCTTTCCCCTGATGTGTTGCGCAATAATAATCGCTGAGGATTAATATCACTAACATCCAGCGTCGATAGAATTTCGCGAATTATATACAATCCGTCTGGAGTATTGAGCAGTCGATCTAGCAACGCTAATTCATTTTCAGTCAAGTCATGATAGGTTGTTAAAAAATTATAGAGTTGATGATGATATGGGCTTTGTTCATGAATTTCTGCGATAGTAGGATATACTAGCTCACCAAATTTTTCAGCAATAATATTTTCTAAAAAAAACTGTCTTAAATTTTCATTAACCGAAGGCTTTACCATTTTTAAACGTTTTTCTGGTGGAATACTTTTTAAATATAATGCATTATCAGGAGCAGCTTTTAAAATGTTATACCATTGCTTAGCGCTAATTTTTGATTGATCTAGGCTATTAATGTACTTCGCAACGTCTGCTGAAGAAAGATCTTTTAAAGATTTTAAAATAGCTTCTATTTCATTCTCAGGGAGTTCATCCTCAATAACAGCTCCTGCTTCCCACCATTGTTTTGCCTGGCTAAATCCAGTGAGTAAAGCTACTATTTCATAAGGCTGTAAATTAAGCTGGATAGCATTTAGTTCACCGATAAGTATGGTAATTAATTTCAATGTTTGCTGTTCATAGGTTATTTGATTAGGTAAGCTTTGCAAAGCATCATAAATCGTGGCAAATCGATAACGTAATGCTTGATGATAGTGATGCAACATTTTTTTGGATAATGCAGCAATATAAGAAGACGATAAATTTAAACGATAGGGGTCGACTAGGTAAGTTGAAGACGCAGAGATCCCTGAGTTTGCGTATAATTGCATTTTTTCCACATGAGTTTCCAATATTTCATCAATATTATACTGCTGGCAAAATCCCAATAAAACAAGATGCTCAGCTTGACTAAGTGCGATTTGATGGAATGAAATATTAAGTAGATATTCTAATTGAGTGAGTAGTTCTGCTACAGCTCTAGCGCAGAAGTTAGCCTGCTCAATAAACTCGGAATTTTTTGCCGCCTTCATAAATTGAGTGAGGATTTCTTCGAGTCGTTTTGCTTCGTGTTCTTGAGCTGGGTTATTTTTGCATGACTCTAGCTGTTGCAATATATTTTTAATATGGGTACAAAAATATGTCAATCGAAATACGGTTTGTACTAACTGCTCATTATCTGTGATAATTGCATGATTAGCTGCTAAAATATTCGATAACTCATTTAAATTTTGATTATGTAACCAAGCTAATAATTGAAAAAATAATTTAATTACTTTTTGATCATGATTTTCGTATGCCTTAGGAATTTCGATTTCAATTTCTGCTACAACTTTTAATAGGGTACTGGGATCGGGTAGTGTAAAATGCTCATTATTGGGACGAATTATCAAGCACGCTTGATTGTTTTTCTGAATATATCGATCTTGCAATACTAATAGATGATCTTTTCTTGCAATTTTTTCAGCCGTAGATAAGGTTTCCGAATTATCAATTTCTGTAAAATAGGGATGAACATTCCGCAGATAGGCAAAAGGATTAAAAAAATCCAAGCGAGTGGCTAAATTAAATTCTTCGTTGTTACCATTGACCACGGCATCAAACAATAATGTGGTGAGATGATGCGGATATAATTCCGCAAAACATTCCCACTCAAGCTCAGTTCGCGGGCGATAGGGGAATTCCGTTTTTTCGGTGGTTGGGCGGATCAAAAATGCATAGGTGACTAACGCACGTGAGCTTAAACCCAGGGTATCGAGTAAATTAAGTATGGGCACAGATTCCACTTGCTGGAATGTCTGTAAATAATGTCGCAAATTGACGAGATCGAACGTAACTGGAAAATGACGAATGGCCAACGCAGGATGAATATTTTGAATTAATTCAGCAAATCGTTTATAAAGTTGCTCTGGAGGAATGTCGTTAGATGGGTTAAATAATTCCGATACTTCATACCAAAAATCATCATAATAAATTGTTTGTAGCGTACTGGAAGGATGCGAGGGCATTATTATTGTTATCCTGTTGTTTTAAGTCGGATTTTTTATTTTCAATATATTTAAAGTGTAGCCAAGATTGCGCACGATGTCAATTTTTAGGGGCGGGCGGAGATGATTTGCAGCCATAAAATAATAACAAGAGAATAATAGAAGTAATGCTGGTATATAACGTTAATTCCCAGTAAGAATTTAAACTCAGGTGGGTGGTAATTAACAGTAGGCCTGCGGCAAAACTCATTCGTGACATCGTAATAATAGTGGCTGCTTTGGATAATTTAAGGAGAGCAAGATAATAAAATAGCGAACTCATCATACCGGCTGCCAACGCAAAAAGTGACATAATCAGGGTGATAGAACTTACTGTGGGATCTTTTAATAAGGCGAATGCCGATAATAATAACGTCGTGAAAAATGCAATTAATACGATGGTAAATAATAAGGGATAAGGTGAAAAGCGTTGACGAAGGAACTGCATGAGCCGGGTGCCAAGATAATAACTTGCTAATGGAAAGAATGCGAGCCAAGCATAGATTTGATACGGTAGTTGCAATTGTTTTACGTACCACTCCGGCATGGCGATAAGATAGGCGAGCACATAACCATGCAGTAATCCATCAATTAAACCATATTGCCATACTAATTGAGTTGGTAATAAATTTCCCGAGTTTGGGATAACGCTATTAAGAGTAACCTCTGGTTTTAGATAAAAAATAATTAACAAATAGAAAAATGCTAATAAAATAAAACCAGCAAAGAGGGGACGCCAATCGAGATAAATAAAAATATAACCGGATAATACGGTGCCTAAAAATAAAGAAAATAATACGGCTAGTAAGGAAAAATGATTGATAAAGCGGAAGATAGTTTGCTGAATAATAAACGTACTGTTAAAGGTCACCACACTTCCTAAACTCGCGCCTAAGATTACATTGCCAAGCAGAAAGACACTATAATGATGGGCAAACATCGCTATACTGGCACCTACGATAGCGAGAAGAATGGCATTGCGCAGAGGTGTTTTAATCGTGCAACCTTGCCATGCTCGCGGCCAATAGATTAACGAGACGATAAACCCTAAAAAGTTAGCGCTCACAGCCAAAGGCAAAAAATAAAAGGGCACGTTAAAAAAATAACTTAAATACGGTAAAGCTACCCAGGGGAGTGCTAAACCCATTCCTGTTAAAAATACAAATAGAATACTTAAAATGGCGGCTTGCTTGGCATTATTCATGGGGTAATCATCCTGATCTAAGACTTTTATTGTATACCGATCATGCTTGAAAAGGCGATACTTTAAAAAATAAAATCGAGTGATGCTCTAATCAGCGGGGAAATAGCGCTCGTTTCTTCATTTATGCCAGAATAATCCTCCGCAAAAATCGTTAAACCCTGATGATTGCTCGAGCTATACTCTTCACACTTGAATTTTAGGCTTTGTTGTCGAGCTAAAGCTGCTCAGTCATGTATTCAGTATACACTCCTTCGCATCTTTAACTCGACGCCTCGCCTAAAATCCAATTGTTTTGAGTATATCAACGAAGGTTAGGTGACAGCAGTCTTTTTAAGCCAGAACAAATATCGTTTTATTTAGCACAAATAATTTGGCTTAAATCGGCAGTGATTAAACGAAACTGTTCTCGTAGCCATTGATGTCCTAAATCATCGTTGCTGCGTTTATGCCACACCAAATGGAATCCGATGGGGGCTAAATCAAATGGCAATTCCTTAATAACAATGTCATAGTATTTGCGATATTCACACGCCACACTTTTAATGACGGTGCCAATTAACAAGGGATCATTAGCAATAATTTTAAATAGAGGACCAATATACGGCATGCTCATTTTAATATTGCGTTGATGACAGTATTTCGCGAGTTCTTGTTCAATGATGGTAGTAATCCGCGGATCATCTGCAGTCACCGCGATATGTTGATAGGCTAAATAATCTTCCAGGCTTACGTGGCGTTTTTGGGCTAATGGATGTTTAGGATGTACCACGAATACGACAGAATCATGGAATAATAACTCTTCCTCAACCTGATTAGATGCCGTAATTAATTTTCCTAAACCCATATCGTATTCGCCTTGTTCAAATGGCTCCGCGTGGCCTAAATAATACGCAGTCGATAATTTTAAATGAATGTTGGGCGCGATATCTTTTAAATGAGCTAATAATTTTGGTGATAAGAGTGTCGCCATATAATCTGAAATACTAATTTTAAATATCCGTGTCGAATTTTCTGGTGAAAAAGTTTGGCCATTCGCAATTAAATTATGTAATTCTTGTAAAACTTGATGTAACTTGGGTTGTAACTCTTTGGCATATTGAGTTAACACCATTTGATTTTTTTCCCGCCGGAGTAATTCATTTTTAAAAAGTTCACGCAGTTGTTGTAAGTTATTGCTCATAGCGGCTTGGGTAATAAATAATTTTTTTGCTGCAACAGTTACATTTTTTTCAGCTAATAATATATCGAGTGCGATTAGTAAATTTAAATTAATTCGGTATAAGTTCATTTAGGTTCCTTTGAGGAAAAAAACGGTTTATGAGGTTTATGATGGTCCAAGCAAAATATTATTATCACTTATTTGCATTAGAGCAAGTCTGGATCACAGTGTAGCGGAGATCCAGGATCCGAGAAATTTAAAAACGTCGATCCTGCATCGCAGCTTTGCTCCGATCCAGACTACTCTGCGCTCGATTAAGCCTAATTTATCTTACATTCCTATTAAAGCTGGTTGTGATTGGGTACAAAATATGCTATTTTGTAAGCTAATTGACCTAAAATTATAATAACGAGACGAAAATATTATGTACAGCGAAAATCATCTATACAGCAGACCACTTCAAAAACAAGAACTACCATTATCATTACACGATCAAGAGGTTATTAATAAATCACGAGCAGAAATACAACAATTCGCAGCAACACAACAAAAACGTGAAAAAGATAGCCAAGCTATAAAACAAGCTTACGATGCATTATTGCAAGCCGCGCCGCATGATTTAGTCGTAGCTGAAAAGAGCCCATTACCCCATGATAATGATGTGGAAAATTGGATCCAACGTTTCGATACCTTACAAGAAAAATGCCAAACATGGCTTTTGGGGATCGAACCCGATATACAATCACATTGTTACCGCATTAATGCTATTCAACAGTTATGGACTATTGTTAAAAATCAAAATCCCAATAATTCAGAACAGGCCTGTGAAAACTATGCAAACAATTTGATTGAGTATGTAACGCTTAAGCAATATTTCCATCCCTTTGCTAGTATGCAAGTGAGAAATGAAGAAGATGATGGTCAACCGCTTATACATTTGATCGGCCGAACGATTACGTTAGACGAATTGAGTGATGAAGCACAACAGTATTTGAAAAAACTACAAGAAAAGCGCGAAGCTTTGCTTAAGAAGGAAACTTATCAACCCGATCCTAATACTTATGCAGGTCATGTGGGAATTAGGGCTAGTACGGTAAATAGATCAGAGATGGCGCAGGCAAGCAATCAAGCACCATGCAGGTTAGCATCCAGTAGTACGTCAGCTTATGACCACAACAATTCTAGCGGTAGTGTTTCTACTCGGCGTACAACAAACACTTCACAAGGTTTTTTCTCAAAAAATGCAGCAAATAAAGTGGGAACGCCAAGTTTTGTTCACGCCACAGCTTTTAACCAAGTAATTAATTTAGTACAGTATGGGACTCCATCAAAGTCATCGCCAACAGCAGATTCAAACTCTAACTCATTACAACCACCACAGAGTTCAAGTACTCGGAAAAAGCGTAAAAATCAAAATAAAAAAACACAGACGGAAAGCTGTGCGCAAACAGCGGGGAGATGTTTAACGACAGCGCTTGAGGCTGGGGCTAATTCTCCAACAATTCAGCGTGCGATCAAAGGGATATTGGTATTAGCGTGCCTTGTAGCCTGCGGTATGCTGCTGATAAACTCGCCGTCTTCTGACAGTAATAGTGTCATATACACAGGCCCGAAACCCATTTAATTACCCCTAAAGTTTTTGAAAACGCATCCGATAATTTAATTGAGCATAACGTTACTAGGGATTTTGGTGACGCAACACTACGGAAAATTCTGTAGGGGGAGTAACCTTAGTGTCATGCTAGGGAACAGCATTATCCTTGGGAAAGACTTCGGCGTTGTGCGACTGTTTATGTTACCCGTAAGTGAATTACTGGGTTGTCTTTGGCAACCCAGGTTTTTTTTAATTTCTGCAAAACCGTGTTGAACATTGATATACATACGTGTATAATTATTGTATACATTAGTTTTCAGAGAACAAGGTTGGTTTTCTAATTGTTCAACCCAATCTACACGAGTACAAGTCATTGAGGGCACTCATTATGTTAAATAAAAATTCTGTTCCTATTAACATTCGAGCCAAAGTGTATCAACGTGATTTAATTGATCAAGCCGCAGAACGAGAAGGACGTAGTCGTTCTGAGTTTATGTTAGATGCTGCCTGTCAGCGCGCCGAAGATGTTTTACTCGACCAAGCTTTTTTTATGGTAAATGCAGAACAATTCGCAAAACTGCAGGCATTGCTTGATCAACCTCTTCCTGCTACCGATAAATTAAAACGCTTACTCAACACTCAGGCGCCTTGGGATAAAAAGAAATAATGTGCGAGCTTGATTTATTAGCGCCCATCCCAATTACTTTTGAACATATCGTAGACGAATTTAGGTGTGGCGAACCATCACTCGACGAATGGTTGAAAAAGCGTGCGTTAAAGAATCACATGACTGGTGCATCACGCTGCTTTGTATTATGTCAGGGAAAAAAGGTCGTTGGTTATTATAGTTTATCAACGGGTGCTTTATGCAGAGAAGTTGCACCGAAAGCTCTACAACGCAATATGCCTGATCCATTGCCTATCTTATTATTAGGAAGATTAGCGATTGATCAACAATTTCATAATATGGGATTAGGTAGCGCATTATTACGCGATGCGTTAATTCGTACAGTAACCGTCGCCAGTAATACCGGTGTTTTTGCTATTTTAGTTCATGCATTATCCGCTCCTGCTCGGCAATTTTATCTTTCTCGCGGGTTTGTAGAATCTCCCATCCAACCCATGACACTCATGATAACGTTGGCAACAATACGATCTATTTTAAGTTAAACTCATTTAATTTTTCATCATACTACGACAGCGCAGCCTTAGCCTGGAACTTCGCTGCGCTACGGATCCAGGATCAGAGCACGAAAACCCACATTGAGCTACCCCACCTCATAAAAAATTTATTTTATTCTATATAAAAAACAATAAATTAGAGTCTTTCTAAGCAAATTATAGTTGGTAGCATCGTGTAATCGTGCTTCTCCTGAACGTAATAAACCGGAAAATTCTAACTGATTCATGGGCTCTATTTTTAGTTGCCCAGCTTTTACTAAGTTATCTAAGTCTGGCAAGCTCATCCTCATTTCCTATTAGAAAAATTTTTGGTTGCTTTGTGATTTGTATTAAAAAATTATTATTTGCTCGATATTTTCGTGTCCATTCGGTTTCTGAATAAAAAGTTGGGTGTATGGAGCGACCTAATTTTATTTGTATTTCTTCAAGTAGTTTAAATAAATCGGCGTAAGTTAGGTTATTACCTATCAACATCAAATCCACATCACTGGTAGCAGTGTCTTGTTGTTTGGCAATAGAACCATAGATAAAAGCGATTTGTATCTGTGAAGCAATAGGGATCAGGGCTTGTCGTAACACATCAGCTAATCCAAATGTTTTTAATACAATACCACGTAATTCTGCAAACAAGGGTGACGAACAATTAGCTGTATAATGCTTTTGATTACCAATAGCGTGCGTCGTTATTATTCCAGCAGCAGCTAATTTCTCAAGCTCTCTCTGAACGGCCCCAGTTCCTGAGAAGGTTAACCGGATAATTTCATTGGTATGAAAACTACGATCAGGCTGACCATAAAGTAAGGCCAATACGCGTTGCCGTACTTTAGAGAATAGGACATTTGAAAGGTTAGAGTCTATTGTTCCCATAATTGGTATTATAATACCCATTATTGGTATGATCAAGGGGCGCATCTTGAAGTGCGTTGGGTATATACCCAACGCACTTTAAGATGCGGCTGAAGCCAAAATCTAGGGTTAGAAATTTTCACTGATTGTCGAAGTGAGTTATCCTAATAAGCACCTATTTTTCCTCTTTTTTTTGCGAAAGCTTAGCGAACGCACTTATTACCTAACGCCTGCGACTTAATCTCCGACTCCCCGCATCTTCATTGGCGAGCGGTATAGTAGTAAGCAGTTGATTGGATTAAGAGAAGCAAAATCCACCAATTAACCTATTCAGCAAGTTGGGTTTCGCGATTGCTCAACCCAACCTACTTGTGCTCTTTGATGTGCTGTTTACGTTACTGAAGTGTTCAGGAGTTTTTAAAACGGAATATCGTCATCAAAGCCGGTGACTGGGGCGCTGGAAGAGGCTTCTGGCATTTGCGAATAATCCTCTTGCGTAGGTGGAGCACTGAAATTATTTTGTTGTTGCTTATTACTACCTGCTCCGCGCGAATCCAACATTTGCATTTCGCTACCAATAATTTCTGTGGTATAGCGATCGACGCCATTTTTATCTTGCCATTTGCGTGTGCGCAGACTGCCTTCGATATACAGTTTAGAACCTTTATGCAAATATTCTTTCACAATTTCTGCAAGACGATTGAAAAAAACCACGCGATGCCATTCGGTGCGTTCTTGCAATTCGCCATTTTTATCTTTCCAGGCATCGGACGTTGCAATGCTCACGGTGGCAACAGGGCTGCCGTTGGGCATGTAACGCACTTCGGGATCGTTGCCTAAATTACCAATTAAAATAACTTTATTAATACCTCTAGCCATGTGAGTGTCTCCTATTAAGATCCAATAATACTAAACGTTGTGTTCATTGACTGCAAACCGATGCAATGCATTTTTATCGACAATTTGATTATCGACTTTCAAATAAGCAATGCCATCTTCAACCAAAACCACGGCTTCTGCAACACCCGGCAACGCTAAAAAAGCACGCGTTAATTCCTGTGCTTGTGCGGGATTTATGGGGCCGACATTAATTAAATGGGTGCCATAGTGAGGCGGTTTTTGCATGCTGATGGCAAACAACCACCACAGCAAACACAATAAACTACCAAACGCAAACACGCCGTTTTGTTGAAAATGACTATATAAAAAGCCTCCACAAACGCCACCGATAAAAATACCCAAAAATTGTGAACTGGAATAAATTCCCATTGCCGTACCTTTATGAGTGCTGGGAGCAATTTTAGAAATTAAAGAGGGTAATAGCGCTTCGAGCAATGTAAACCCAGTGAAATAAACAAATAAACACAGTGCAGTGCCAAGCGCAGAAGTTTGCAAGCTCAATAATCCTGCTTGCGCAAACAATAAGACTAAAATGGCACTGGTAAAAATGGGTTTAATTTTTCGTTTTTTTTCCGCGATAATGATAAACGGTAGCATGGTAAAAAACGCGAGGATTAATACGGGTAAATAAATAATCCATTGATCATGGGCATGAATATTAGCAATGTGTTGCAGGGTAACGGGGACAACTAAAAACAGTGCCGTTAAACTGGCATGTAACGAAAAAATGCCTAAATTTAAACGTAATAATTCAGGATTTTTTAAAGTAGTTAAGATTTGCGAGGGCATCGCCTCAGTATCGCGATGAAAGACTGATTTTTTTGGATTTGGGACTTGTAAAAATAAGACTAAAATGCCCAATAGAGAAAAAATAGCGGTTAACCAAAAAATACCTGGCACGCCAATCCATGCGTTTAAAATAGGACCCGCAATAAAGGCGAGGGAAAATGCTAAACCAATGGTCATGCCCACCGTTGCCATGGCTTTAGTGCGATTTTCTTCGCTGGTTAAATCGGCCACCAACGCTAAAGTCGTAGAACCAATCGCGCCGGCACCTTGCAAGGCGCGGCCAATGATGATCCCGTGAATGGAATGCGCTAATGCCGCAACGATACTACCGCTGGCGAACAACACTAAACCGAATGCAATAATGGGTTTACGCCCGAAGCGATCGGATAACGCGCCGAAGGGAATTTGCAATAACGCTTGCGTTAACCCATAAACACCTAAGGCAATGCCGACTAAAAACAAAGTAGTGCCAGGCAAATGCGTTTTTACATAGATGGAAAACACGGGCAAAATGAGGAATAATCCTAACATGCGCAGCGCGAAAATACTGGCTAAACTGAACGTGGCTTTACGTTCTTGCGGATTCATTGATATTTATTTTCCTGGTGAATTCAACAGAGGTCGCCATTCTAACAGATGCTGCCAAGGCATGAAACTGATTAGAATGGGTATAACTCCTAGGAATGAGGTCGTTATAGCGAATGAGGTTGTTACCGCTTCTTTAGAGCCTGTTCAAAGTCTCCAATCTTGGTCATAAACTGCCGATTTTCTGTGCTCCGGTGCTCATTTACTGACGTGTAAACTGCGCTCCGGTGCTCAAAAATCGACACTTTCTGACTCAAGCTTGGAGACTTTGAACAGGCTCTTAGATCACGATAAAAGTTTTCGTGAACGCCTAATGCCAATAGTAACCGTTCCTTAGGATCCCACTCACAAGCCAGTAGAGTTTCTTGGTGATGGATTTTAAACTTATAAACATACACACCAGCTAAATCACCTTTTTTTTCTTCGCCTACGTTTGGGTTCTTGATAATCTCATGGATGGCTTCATTAACGCTTATTTTTTCCTGTGGATGGAGCTTTTTATAAGCTTTTTTTAAAGGCGGGCATTTGTTTTATCGTTATGTTAGTCACTTTTTTCCTCAAAATCAAAAGGTTCAGCGAGTGAACGATCAGTGTTTTTTGAGATTAAAAGATCTTTTATAAATTCCGTTGGTAAGTCTGGATTATCCAGTGCGCATTTTCCTATTTTCGCCCAAAACTCGATTTGATTGGGAATAGAACGGCATTCCGCATGTGCTATCTTTTTAGCGTCGTCATAAATGGTTTTACTAATTCGTATTGGAATACCCATTTCATCACCTACAAAAGTTTCTCGTTGCGACATTTGTAGTATGGTGAAAGGGTTTCAATATTGCAACTTGAATCTAGCCCAGATATTTCATCAGCGAGCGGTGACGTTGTTGCCAATGAGTTTCGTGAAGCAGTTCAAGAAATAGTTAATGCAAGAATCGCCGCATTACCGGCGGAGCAACATTAACAGAATTTATTTTAACCCGTTGAGGTGGTGGGTCGAGGTGTATGATTCGTACTATCCATTTCAACTTCCATATTCTGATCCTGGCCAGTTGCTGTGTTGGTACTGCCTTTACGTTTCAGGCAACAAGCCACAAGAGCCAGCACCACCACCGCAGCACCACCTCCAGCACTCAGTCCAATCACTAATCTCGGATCACTCGATGATGAATTCACGGCTTCAGGTGGATTATCAGAGGTGGTGTTGGTTGGAGACGTTGAGTTCGTCGCATTGGGTTTAGCAGGCACAAATACTTGAACACTTTTCGCAGACCCACAATTAGGTGTTATCGTAATATTGCGATAGGTCGTATCGTTCGACGCACGAGATAAAGCAAAGCGTCCATCAAAATCTCGTGGATTACCCCGAAAAATAGTGTGATTATCTACGGTAACGTTGATATTAGCACTATTGGTGGTAATCGGTAACGTAAACTGTAATACACCCGTGTTAGGATTAAACTGTTGCTCCTGAATTGGGGCTAAGGTTAGAGAGGGTTGCTTAATGGTAACGTCCGTATTAATTTCGGTGAGTTGGCGGTCATTGAGCATCAAAGCGGCTTGAATGTTTTTTACACTAACACTTTGTGGGCATTCGGGGGTTGTGGTTAAGTCCCTGGCTGCTGTAACACTCAGGCGCTGTGTCGTGTTATTATCAACACTAACACTCCCAAAAGCGGCAAAATTGTCGGGAATAATCCTAATATGAGAGAATACTTGATTCGGCTGATTGCCTAAATAATGTTGATTAGCGATTAATTCACCACCCACAATGTTGATAATTTGGGTATTATTATTTTCAACTGTTGTACCATCCGTTTTACAAATGGCTTTTCCATTCAAGTTAAACTCAAATGTGCCAGCTCGCCGTAAGGGACCAAAAAGAGTTATATCAAGACCCGATACTTCATCAGGAAATGGTACTAGGGGTGGCTTTTCGAGAAACGATAAGTCGCCAGGTAATCGACGCGGAGTAAAAAAATCACTAAAAAAACGGCTATCATTTGGAATGGTCAGCGGAGGAGATAATGTCATGCGGCAGATTAAATAAGGCTGAGTGCTAAAATAGGATTCTATGCTACTATCTCCAAAAAAGGGAAAAAGTCTATCACCTGCGATATAATAATTGTTAAGATAGCATTCCATGTGAATTTTGTCGGGTGAGCAATCGCTTTGTAATTGATAATTATCCTTATCAGAGTGTTCCCCGCGCAAACTAATTTTACTCCCCGCAATACCGCGAAATTGTAATAGCAGAGCAGCAGCGCCGGCTAACAATTTCCCCCAAGAAATTCCAGAATTTTTTTGTGGGTGAACCTCAGTCGTCGCGTCTAACATTTCCTGAACGCGTTCACCATATTTTGAATGATCTTGATAAGGAAGTAATAACTTATTTAATTGACTAGTGGATAATTTAAACGTCCGACGATAAAACTCCACTAACTGATCAAGCTCGCTAATCGTATTGCTTTTTTTCACATCAGCAGCAAAGGCCTTTTTTAATTGGCTATTAGTGATTGTATTTAAGATAAATTGGTAATAGTTTTGATAAATATCTACGTGTTTGGTTTGTGAACCTAAAAGATAAATTTTGTATAAACCCATTTTACCTTGCTGATACTCTTCTGGGATGGGACTGATATCACTAAAATAATTTTTATACTGTTGTTGATAAGGCATTAATAACGTATTTAATTGGCTAGGGGATAAATTCAATGTTTGTTGATAAAACTCAACGAGCTGATTAAAGCCAGCAAGATTATTAATTTTTTCCATATCAGCAGCAAACGCTGTGGTTAACAGGATATCGTCTATCTTGGATACTAATAATTCATAGTATTTTTGATAAATATTTTTGTGACGAGTTTTTAAACCTTTTTGTAAAAAAATATTAATTTCATATAACCCAATTTTACCCTGATGAAATTCCGCCATCACTGGACTGATATTACGAAAATAAACGTTACATTCCCTAAGCGCTTTATTCAATACAGCCCGAGGTGGCTTGCGTTGTGGATTATAGTTACCTTCATTCTCATACCAGGTCAAAATATGATGTCTGAAAACGTCTAAAGCAAATTCAATTTGATCGTCAGAATAATGCAATTGATTTTTTAGACGTGCTTCAATTTCACGTTGAAATCGCTGCCAAACTTCAATGGGGTCAAATTCAGATGATTCCACCGAAGAGGGAGAAAAAAACGATACAAAATTATTTATTTGACTGCGAACAGTAGATAGGGCAGTGTTTATTCTTGAGAACATGCTACGAAAACTCTCTTCATATTATTATTATTTTCAAATAAGCCAGCAATTATAAAGAAAAAATATTAAGGATTTATTACAGAGTCATCGATTCCCGCCAGGGTGAGTGGTTTATCCTTTTCACAATAACTCTTCGACATCTTCGCTTGCTGCTATATGCCTTACATATCCAATTCGTTATAATACGCCCATCCTAACAGCCAATTGAGTATTGCCATGGATCACATCCACATTAAAGGCGCGCGCACCCACAATTTAAAAAATATTGAGTTGACCATTCCTCGCGATAAACTCATTGTTATCACCGGCTTATCGGGTTCGGGAAAATCCTCGTTAGCTTTTGATACGCTCTATGCTGAAGGGCAACGCCGCTATGTCGAATCCTTATCCGCCTATGCGCGGCAGTTTTTATCGATGATGGAAAAACCGGATGTGGATTATATTGAAGGCTTGTCACCTGCCATTTCCATCGAACAAAAATCGACATCGCATAATCCTCGTTCGACCGTTGGAACCATCACCGAAATTCACGATTATTTACGCTTATTATTCGCACGCGTCGGGCAACCGCATTGCCCTCAACATGGCATTGCTCTCAATGCGCAAACCATCAGTCAAATGGTCGATCACATTTTATCGTTGCCACTTGACACTAAAATTATGATTTTGGCACCGGTGGTGCAAGGACGTAAAGGCGAACATATTCAGCTCATGAATGAATTACGCAGCCAAGGATTTGTGCGCGCTCGCATTGATGGCACACTCTATGAATTAGATCAGGTGCCAAATTTAGATTTACGCCGCAAACACGATATTGACGTGATTGTCGATCGCGTCAAAGTACGCGACGATTTACAATTACGTTTGGCAGAATCCTTAGAAACCGCTTTAAATTTAGCAGATGGTCTCGCTAAAGTAGGATTTATGGAAAATGAGCAAGCCGATATTATTTTTTCCAGTAAATTTGCTTGTCCCCATTGCGGTTATTCGTTAGCGGAATTAGAGCCACGATTATTTTCGTTTAATAATCCGGTCGGTGCTTGCGCCACCTGCGATGGCTTAGGCGTGCAACAAGAATTCGATCCCAAACGCATTGCGCGCGAACCTAATGCCAGTTTAGCAGAAGGTGCTGTGCGCGGTTGGGATAAACGTAATCCCTATTATTTTCAAATGCTGCAATCCCTAGCAACGCATTATAAATTCGATTTAGAAAAACCCTACATAAAATTACCGAAAAAAATTCAAGACATTATTTTATACGGTAGCGGCGAAGAAATTATTAATTTTAAATATGAAAATGATCGTGGCGATAGTTATCGTCGTAAACACACCTTTGAAGGCGTTATTCCCAATATGCAACGCCGTTATCGCGAAACGGAATCTAACATGGTGCGTGAAGAATTAGCAAAATATTTAACGACGCATGCTTGTCAAGATTGCCAAGGCACACGCTTACGCGAATCGGCGCGTCATGTTTTAATTGAAGGCTATAATTTACCGGCGATTTGCGCGCTGCCCGTGGGGCAATGCCACGATTATTTTTTCAATTTAACGTTAAGTGGCCACCGCGGTAAGATTGCTCAACGCATTATTAAAGAAATCAATGAACGTTTAAAATTTTTAGTCAATGTCGGTTTAGATTATTTAACCCTCGATCGCAGCGCCGATACTTTATCGGGGGGCGAAGCACAACGCATCCGTTTAGCCAGCCAAATTGGTTCAGGATTAGTGGGCGTGATGTATATTCTCGATGAACCTTCGATTGGATTGCATCAACGCGATAATGAACGTTTATTAAAAACATTAACGCATTTGCGTGATATTGGTAATACCGTGTTAGTGGTAGAGCACGATGAAGATGCCATTTTAACCGCAGATTATGTGATTGATATTGGCCCAGGTGCCGGTGTGCACGGAGGAGAAATTGTTGCCGAAGGCACGCCTGCGATGATCATGAAAAATAAAAAATCATTAACCGGACAATATTTATCGCAGCAACGCCAAATTCAAATTCCTAAACAACGCACACCGTTCAATAAAAATAAATTATTAGAATTAACCGGCGCACGCTGCAATAATTTAAAATCGGTTAATTTAACCATTCCACTCGGATTATTTGTGTGTGTTACCGGCGTTTCTGGTTCAGGAAAATCGAGTTTAATTAACGATACGTTATATCCGTTAGTCGCCACCGAATTAAATGGCGCCAGCACGTTAGAGATTGGCCCTTACGATGCTATTAATGGATTGAAACATTTAGATAAAGTAGTCGATATCGATCAAAGCCCCATTGGTCGCACACCCCGCTCCAATGCGGCCACCTATACAGGAATGTTTACCCCAATTCGTGAATTATTTGCCGGCACACAAGAAGCGCGCTCGCGCGGATATAAACTCGGACGATTTAGTTTTAATGTTAAAGGCGGGCGTTGCGAAGCGTGTCAAGGCGATGGCGTATTGCGAGTTGAAATGCATTTTATGGCGGATATGTATGTGCCTTGCGATATTTGTCAGGGTAAACGCTATAATCGTGAAACCTTAGAAATTCGCTATAAAGGAAAAAATATTCACGACGTGTTACAACTCACCGTAGAAGAAGCGCGGCAATTTTTTGATGCCATCCCTGCTATTGCACGCAAATGCCAAACATTAATCGATGTGGGACTGGCTTATATTCGTTTAGGACAATCAGCAACCACATTATCAGGGGGTGAAGCGCAACGGGTAAAATTAGCCAAAGAATTATCGCGACGCGATACCGGAAATACGTTATATATTTTAGACGAACCCACAACCGGTTTGCATTTTTACGATGTCGAACAATTATTAAAAGTGTTGCATGATTTACGTGATAATGGCAATACTGTGGTGGTGATTGAACATAATTTAGATGTGATTAAAACCGCCGATTGGATTATCGATTTAGGCCCAGAAGGCGGCAATAAAGGCGGAGAAATTATGGTGACGGGAACACCAGAACAGGTGGCGCGGCATAAAACTTCCTATACCGCTCATTTTTTAAAAAAAATATTAACCCCCAAAAAATCACCAGAATTAGCAAGCCTGGATTGAATGTAGCCTGGAACGGAGCGCAGCGAAGATCCAGGAACCAGAGTTTTTTAAAACTTCGATCCTGGATCGCAGCTAAGCTCCGTTCCAGGCTACGGCAAACTTAATAAAAGGTTACATGGTATGGAAACAATAATCCCATTTCAAACACCCTGGTGGTTACGTGGCAAACATTTGCAAACCTTATGGCCTGCATTAACCGCACACAAATTTACTCTCACTGCCGAGCGCGAACGCCTCGAATTACCCGATGGTGATTTTTTAGATTTAGATTGGGTGGGAAATCCTTCACAACCGATAATTTTAATGTTGCATGGATTATGTGGTTCTTCGCAATCCTCTTATATTACCCGCTTATGTGAATTAATAGTCGCAAATAATCTCTGTGGAGTGGTCATGCATTTTCGCGGTTGTAGCGGACAACCGAATCGGTTAGCTCGTTGTTATCATGCCGGTGATACACCCGATTTACAATACGTGGTCGATCACATTCAACAACGTTTTCCTAGTCAATTAAAATTTGCCGTAGGCTTTTCTTTAGGTGGAAATTTATTATTAAAATGGTTAGGCGAAATTCAACCTAATTTTTTGCAAGCCGCCATCGCCATTTCCGTGCCGTATAATTTAGCGTTAACCGCTGATTATGTGAATCAAGGCAGCAGTCGATTTTATCAATGGCATTTATTGCGCGAATTAAAAAATAATTTATACAAAAAATTCAGTATTATTGACAGCCCGATTGACTTAGAAATCATTCAAAAAGCCAGTAATTTTTGGCAATACGACGATTGGGTGACAGCACCCTTACACGGATTTACTGATGTTCATGATTACTATCAACAATCCAGCTCAATTTTTTATTTAGACGCGATTAAAATTCCCACCCTATTAATTCATGCCCAAAACGATCCGTTAATTCCACTAGCCGCATTACCCAATCCACAGACCTTACCAAAACACATACAATTAATATTAACCAAAGACGGCGGTCACGTCGGTTTTTGCGCCAAAGACTCCCGTTTTTGGATGGGACAAAAAATTTTGAATTACTGCAAACAATTTTTATAAAAATTTTAGCCGTAGCCTGGAAAGGAGCC
>JAHCLG010000007.1 GCA_026125385.1 Legionellales bacterium | reverse complement strand
TCATTACATCGCCCCATAATTCGGTCCGCCACCACCTTCTGGTGGCACCCAATGAATATTTTGTTGCGGATCTTTAATATCACATGTTTTACAATGCACGCAATTTTGAGCATTAATCTGTAATCGTGCAGGTTCATTTTCCAGTTTAACGATTTCATAGACACCGGCGGGACAATAGCGTTGTTCGGGAGAGTCGTATAAATGATAATTCACATCAATGGCTAAGGCAGGATGACGCAATTGTAAATGACACGGTTGATTTTCTTCGTGAAAAGTTCCTGATAAATAGACACTCGATAAGCGATCAAAGGTGAGAGTATTATCGGGTTTAGGATAGTGGATCGGTGAATAAGCGTTACTGCTTTTTAATTGGGTGTGATCGGCTTGATGATGGAAAGTCCACGGTGTTTTACCTCGCAATAAATACGTATCCACCGCACAATAGAGTAATGCTGGCCATAATCCCCAGTGAAAGCTCGGGCGTAGATTGCGCACAGGATATAATTCCTCTTTGATCCACGATTGTTTTATGGCGTGATTAAATTCAATTAATTCAGGCAAGTAATTTTTTTCTGGATGCAGGTTTTTAAACAGTGTTTCTGCCGCTAACATCCCGGATTTCATGGCGGTATGTGAACCTTTAATTTTTGCCACATTTAAAAATCCAGCACTGCAACCGATGATCATGCCGCCAGGAAAGGTTAATTTAGGAATGGATTGCCAACCGCCTTCATTTAAGGCACGTGCGCCATAGGCAATGCGTTTTCCACCGCTAAATATAGGTTGGATAGCAGGATGCGTTTTAAATCGTTGCAATTCTTCAAAAGGACTGAGATAGGGATTTTGATAATCTAAACCCACGACTAAGCCTAAAGCCACTTGATGATTTTCTTGTAAATGATAAATAAACGAACCGCCATAGGTATTATTATCCAAAGGCCAACCGATGGTATGAACAACGCGCCCAGGATGATGTTGTGCGGGATCAACTTGCCATAATTCTTTAATGCCAATCCCATACGTTTGTGGATCGGCTTGTTCACGCAGCTTAAATTGTTTGATTAATGATTCGCTTAACGAGCCTCGACAACCTTCTGCAAAAATCGTTTGTTTCGCATGAAGCTCCATGCCAGGTTGAAAACGCGCCGTTTTTTCGCCGTTTTTATCGCGCCCTAGATCGCCTGTAGCAATGCCTTTGACGCTGCCATTATCATCCAATAAAATTTCACTGGCGGCAAAACCCGGATAAATTTCTACACCCAATTGCTCTGCTTGTTGAGCGAGCCAGCGGCAAACATTTCCAAGACTAACAATATAATTGCCATGATTACGCATCTGGGGAGGTGTGGGCAATCGATAGGATTTTTTTTCAGTCAATAATAAAAATTGATCTTCTATGACTGGCGTGGTGATGGGCGCTGCTAACTCCTGCCAATTCGGCAATAATTCATTTAAGGCGCGAGGTTCTAGTACCGCACCCGATAAAATATGAGCGCCAACTTCACTGCCTTTTTCGACAATACACACCGAAATATCACGATCGGCAGTTTGCGCTAATTGCATTAAGCGAATGGCACAAGCCAATCCGGCTGGACCTGCCCCTACAATAACGACGTCATAGCTCATCGATTCGCGTTCCATAGTTACCTCGCTGTCTTCTTCATGCTTAAGGATAGCGTTGAAGTATTTTATTGAGTTTTTCAGGCGCTAATCTTGACGGACGCAAGCCAACTCGTCAACATTAGCGTTTTATTGATAATTGGGAGATCGCATGAAAATTCTCGTGCCAATGAAACGTGTTATCGATGCGTATGTAAATATTCGGGTTAAATCCGATCACAGTGGCGTTGAAACCGCGAATGTGAAAATGTCAATGAATCCTTTCGACGAAATTGCTATCGAAGAAGCTATCCGTTTAAAAGAGCAGGGACTCGCCAGCGAAATTATTGTGACATCGATTGGTGAAACGGCTTGCCAAGAAATTTTGCGTACAGGTTTGGCGCTGGGGGCTGATCGTGCGGTGCTAGTTCAGAGCGATGACAATTTGCAACCCTTAACCATTGCAAAAATATTAAAAACCATGGTTGAACGCGAAGGCATTCAATTAGTAATCATGGGTAAACAAGCCATCGATTTTGATAATAATCAATGCGGGCAAATTTTAGCGGGATTATTAAATTGGCCACAAGGTACCTTTGCCTCCAAGATTACCATTCACGATCAAAAAATCGAAGTCACTCGCGAAATTGACGGCGGTTTAGAAACCTTGCGTTTAAATCTACCTGCAATTATCACCACGGATTTACGCTTAAATGAACCTCGTTATGCCTCATTGCCGAATATTATGAAAGCTAAACGAAAACCTTTAGAAACTTTAACATTAACGGAGTTAAATATTTTAGCCGATCCTCGATACACTATTGAGAGTATCACGCCACCCCCGCAACGCCAAGCCGGGATCAAGGTGGAGAGTGTTGAACAATTAATTGATAAATTAGTCAATGAAGCGAAGGTGATCGAATGAATATTTTAATTATTGCAGAACACGATAATCAAACTTTAAAAGCGAATACCGCGAATGTGGTGAGTGCGGCATTGCGCTTATCCGCGAATATTCACCTATTAATTGCAGGCTCGGCGTGTCAGCAAGTCGCACAACAAGCTAGTGCCCTGAATGATGTTAAAAAAATACTTCTAGCGGATCATCCATGCTATCAACATCAGTTAGCCGAAAGTTTAGCTTCATTAATTGCAAGTTTAAATTCGCAGTATGATTTTATTTTAGCGCCAGCATCAACGTTTGGAAAAAATATTTTACCCCGGGTGAGTGGATTAACCGATAGAGTGCTATTAAGCGATATCACGGAAATTTGCGATCCTCTCACCATTATTCGTCCGATTTATGCGGGAAATGCGTTTGCTAAAATTCGTTTATCGTCTGCTAACGCCTTATTAAGCGTGCGCACCAGTGCTTTTTCTCCAGCCTTGAGTGGCGAAGGACATGCAGCGATTGAAGCATTAACCACAGTATTTGAACATTCAGCCAGTGAGTTTATTCGCCAAGAATTAAATGTGAGTGCTCGTCCTGAATTAGGTCAGGCGCGCGTGATTATTTCGGGCGGTCGTGGTATGCAAAACGGCGAAAACTTTAAATTATTGGAAGAATTAGCCGATGTATTGCACGCCGCGATTGGTGCTTCACGCGCCGCCGTGGACGCAGGTTTTGTTCCTAATGATTATCAAGTCGGGCAAACAGGAAAAATTGTCGCGCCACAATTGTATATTGCCGTGGGCATTTCTGGTGCCATTCAACATTTAGCTGGAATGAAAGATTCTAAAGTTATTGTTGCGATTAATAAAGATGAAGAGGCACCCATTTTTCAAATTGCGAATTATGGCATCGTTGGTGATCTATTTAAAATTATTCCCGAATTAATTACGCAGCTAAAACAACGCCAGACTTAAGAGGACACCATGTTACCGTATTTTTCACAAGAGAATTCTGCAATTTTACTAACCGTGGTCACAGAAACTGAGTTTGCAACTTGGCTTACTCAACAAGACCCTATTTTGCAAAATAAACTTCAAGCCCAGGGATTTACCGGTAAAGAAAAACAAATTTTTTATCATCATGATGATAGAGGTTGTTTAAATACAGTGATTGTCGGTTGCAAAGACATTCAAGCATTTTGGGGATTGGCATTTTTACCTGAATTATTAACTCAAGGAGTTTATGAAATACGTGATGAGCGCCTTAATCCACAGAATTTAGCCTTAACGTGGGGCTTAGCGTGTTATCAATTTACCCGCTATAAAAAAAATGAAAAAACATTTCCCCAATTAAAATTATCTGAAAAAATAAATTATGCCTTATTAGAAAATATGTTGGTGAGTCATTATTTAATTCGCGATTTAATTAATACCCCCCCACAAGATATGTTACCCACGCAGTTGTGCCAAGTGGCTCGTGACTTAGCTCAACAGTATCAGGCAGAATTTACGTGTGTGCAGGGCGCAGAATTAGCGCAGCACTTTCCAGCGGTCTACACAGTTGGTAAAGCAGCAGACGATAAACCTTGTCTTGCTGATCTACACTGGGGTAATCCTCAACATCCTTTGGTTACGTTGGTGGGTAAAGGCGTGTGTTTTGATAGTGGTGGCTTAGATATTAAATCTTCCTCAGGAATGGCACTCATGAAAAAAGATATGGGGGGTGCCGCACACGTTTTAGGATTAGCGCAATTAATTATGGCGCAACAATTACCGATCCGCTTACGCGTGCTGATCCCCATAGTGGAAAATGCCATTAGTGGCAATGCCATGCGACCTAGCGATATCATTACCACTCGCAGCGGAAAAACGGTGGAAGTGACCAACACCGATGCCGAAGGGCGTTTAATTTTATGTGATGCGCTAACCGCAGCACTGGATGAGAAACCAGAATTAATTATTGATATTGCGACGTTAACCGGTGCTGCTAAAGTGGCGGTGGGCACCGAGATTGCGGCTATGTTTGCCAATCAAGATAGCACAGCCTCAGCCTTAGAAATCATCAGCCAAGAGTGTGCCGATCCCTTGTGGAGATTGCCACTGCATCAACCGTATTTAGACATGATGCAATCCTCGATTGCCGATTTAAAAAACTCAAGCGACAGTGGCTATGCCGGCGCCATCACCGCTGCGTTATTTTTACAAGAATTTGTCGATAAAAACACGGATTGGGTACATTTTGATTTAATGGCCTGGAATACTGCCGCCAAACCAGGACGGCCCCAGGGAGGCGAAGCACAATTGCTGAGAGTATTATTTGCGTATTTAGCGCAACGGTTTGGAGCATAATTTTTTTTATTGAGTGCTGGGTATCGTTAGGAAGATCCTATTCATCCTCGCTTCCCCAGCTATTGACCCAATTTGTGACTTGCGTATGATTAATAAATTTTGCACCTTTAGTATTGGCTTTTTTCAATGCTTTTTTAATAGCACTCACTTGCCAAGCTTGAACCGCTAAGTAGCTTTCAATAGCTTCTGTTGCTAAGAATGATTTTGTTCTGCCCGTTGCATCGGCAAGTGCTTCTAACTGATCGCGTATTTCTGGAGGAAGACGGACACTGAGTGTGGCGGTCGCGTTGGATTGAGCCATAATCTTTACCTTATCGTCCACGTTGTATACGAAAACTATAATGAATAAGGCCTTACTTCACAAGCACCAAAAATAAAAAATAAACCATCAAATTATGGAAGATTTTGTAATAAGGGTAAAAATTCTGCCAGTATTGAATTACAATAAGGCGCCGCAATTTTTTGCTTAAAACGATGATAGTGAGTAATAGATTCGTGGAGATAGGGACAATCTGAGATTACCCGAACCGCGATACAAGGAATGCCAAGCTCAGCACAACTTTGCGCTACCGCAGCGCTTTCCATTTCCACACATAATAAACTTGCATTAAATTCAGTGTTAATCGTTGCAATTAATTCATCTAGAACACTCGTATCAACAATAAATTTATCACCTGTGCCGATTAATCCACAGTGAACCACGGGTTTTTCAATACCAAATTCAGTCAATTGAGAAATATCAATTTTGCGGGACAAATTATTAACTAGCTGTTTACTTGCTTTAACAGCCAAACTACTGAGTAAAGGATCCACCGAGATAATAGCTTCATGAGAAAAAGGTATTACGAAGCGCGGAAAGTTAGGCCGAGCATCTACGTCATGTTGAATAAATTGAGTCGAAATCACAATATCTCCCACATGAATTTTTGTGGAAGTGCTACCCGCTAAACCAGTCAGTATAATAATGTCGACATTATATTTGGTTTTGAGTATACCTGCGGTCATGGCAGCATTGACTTTCCCAACACCACAAAGACACAATACGACCTCAGTACCATATAACTTTCCGATATACGTAGTTTTACGCCCAATTGAACTTTGGCTAACTTCCTGCATGCACGGTATTAGATCTTGAATTTCTTCTTGCATAGCAACCAGTAAACCTATACGCATGGCAAGTTCTTGTTGGCTAAATGTGAAATAAATAAAATATTCATATTCTGCTTTGCCTGATGTTGGATGCTTGATGTGAAATTTTAATAATATTTTTGATACACATAATTTTATTATTCATAACCTTACCTTAAACGATCAGAAGGCAATAATCGATGTATATCAAAGCCATAAGATATAAGTTCTTCAATTATCTCTGCCTTTGAAACACCGCTTGGTAATTCTAACTTTTCGCGAACATTTTTAATGTGTGTTTCAACGGTGCGCTTTGAAATAAATAATTTTTTTCCAATTTGAGTAGCATTCATGCCTAGAGAAGCTAACCGAATACAATGAATTTCTTTATGCGATAGGTAAGCCGTTTTATAGTTTCCATGAACTAGATAACGCTTTGGTTTAGTCGTTTTCACAAACTCGCTAATATTGAGTGTATCTTGCTCAAGATTAGAAATGACTTGGCGATATTCGCCTCGATCATTAAGTTTTATTTTATTCTGAGCATCACATGCACGGACAATGAGTTGATCTGCCGCAGTATAAAAAAAATGTGTAAATTGCACTAAGCAGTCTGAATAATTAGTATATAGTTGATTCATAAATTGATTTTCGTTTTTTGTGCCGAAATGAAAAAAATCGGCATAGCCATTGCGAATAAACAAAATACTAATACCAACCCCTACACCAAACAATTTACTTTGCGCTTGTCTTACAGGCGAATCATGAAATTGCGTCCACGGAATTACTTTAATTTTGTTAGCTAGGTATTCATTTTCCACGAAAACCTTATCAATTTTTACTTGTTTGTATAGTTTATTTTCATAGAAATGATTTGTCCATTCAGGATCTGTTGTTAAACAGGCCTCGGTACCATCTTCAAAACGGCGTACAAAATTCAAATACGATGTATTAAAGTGTGTTTTAAGTGGTGATGCTATATCATGCATGTCTTTTGCTGTTGTATTAAAAAACGATTGAAAACCCGAGCTTGACATCCACTTTCCTTAACTTTGCAAGATTAAATTTATTAATCTTAAATTATTTTCATGTCACCTTCAATAAAATAAAGCTTAATATTAATGCTGTGAATGATGTAATCGTAAGAATTAATACAATAATGTCGTGAGTATTCGTTAACTCTATGATAGAACCAATTAATGGATCAGACAACGCGATAAATCCAATTGAAACCGCGGAAACAATTGAGCTAGCTCGCGCAGCATGTTGACGGTTATTTAATTCAATAATGAGTGCTGCAGCAGGTGTTTGAGTGGTACAAGTAAATCCGGTAATAAAAAACGTTGCGATTAATGCAATTGGAGAATTGATAAAATTAATAGATAATATAGTTAAAAAGTTACAGCAGGCACCTATAGCCATAAGTTGGGATCGTGGTAAAAAACGATCGGAAATGTATCCCATAATTGGTGCTCCAATAATATCACCAATAAATAAAGTACTCGTTGCAATAGTGGCCTGTATTGCGCTGATATGAGTATGTGAAGTTAGATAGATAATGCCCCATGATGCACCTAGAATAAAAAGCGGCATATTTATCATCCCTGCAAATAATGCGATCAATATATTTTTATTCAAGCTGAGAAGCTTACTGAATACTTTTAGATCATCAATAAAACTTGATGATGATTTTTTAAAGTTCGAGTTGCTAAGCAACCATGCAACTACTATAATAACTACCAATGATAAAATAACGTTTACTATCAATATTGGCATAAGTCCCATTCGTTGTAATATAAAACTTAGTGGAGATTGAGCTACAACCCCTGCCAACATAATGCTAAAACCGGAAAAACCGATTAATACCCCTAAATTTTTAGAGTTGAAGTTATCCGACAGAACTTTTAAGGCGGTTAAATAACTAAATGCACCAGCAAAGCCAGCACCTGCGCGCCATAATAATGCACTTGCATAATGGGGAATGATAATGAATAGGCTTTGGGAAAGTGCATTAATAATCAAAGAAATGATAATTAAGTTTCGTGATTTGTATTTATCAAGCAAAAACCCGGCTGGGATCAGTAATGCGAAATTAATATAAAAGAACATTGAATTTATAATACCGAGCTGAATAGGAGATAGCATCAATAAATGTTGTAAATACGGAGATACTTCGTTCATCATATCTAGCTGAAAGAAATCATAAAATAAAAAGAGATAAATCCCTGATAATAACTTGATAAAACGTGAAGAAGGCATATGCTAGTTATTCCCAATAAATATAGTCGCGACCATAAAGATGCAACTCATTTAATTTTGAAATGCCACATAATCGCATGCCGTTAATCAACTCCGCTAACATTCGAACAAGTAGATTTTTAACCCCCTCACGCCCACTATGATGCAATGCCCATAAAATGGGTTTTCCAATCATCACAGCATTTGCACCAAGACAAAGCGTTTTTAGGACGTCAAAACCAGAAGTCAAACCACCATCGATAATAATGGGAAATTTATTACCAACATTTAGACGGATTTTCTCTAACACTTGTAATGGATGTACTGTAGTATCAAGTTGCCTCCCACCATGATTTGATAAAATAATACCGGCAAAACCCTTTTGAGCCGCTAATTCAGCATCTCGTGGATGCAATATGCCTTTGAGATAAATATTGGCATTACTACTCTGTTTAATTTCTAGCAATTCATCCCAACTAATATCTTTGGCAAAGAGCGACTGATTTTTATAATGACGGTTATTTTTATCAATATCAATTGCATTTAGTACGTGCAAGGGCATTGACTCAGGAAGCACATGGTGCTGAACATGATCATTTCTACGCATACCTAAGTATGCGCTATCAACGGTAATAATTATGTTGACAATATTATGCTCTTTGCAAAGATTCAATAAGGTTTCAAATTTATCTCGTTCTGCTAGTACATAAACTTGCATCCATAAGTCGGGAGATACTTTGGTTGTGGCTGAAAGTGAAGATGTAGACATTAAGCTTTGACAATAAATAACGTGGGCTTGTTTTGCACCATGCGCCGTTTCTATTTCCCCATTTTTATGTAATAAACCATGATACGCAGTTGGAGCAACGATCAATGGATTTGCTAGTTCAAGCTGATTAATCAATATTGAAGTATCTGGGTCAGTTAGTCCAGTTAGCACACGAGGTATAAATGAGATTTTATTATAGATAGAACAATTACTACGTAAAGTAACTTCATTTGATGCACCTCCAAAAAAATAATCATAGATCGGCTGTGTTAAATGCTGCTTTGCATATTCTGCCAACGTATCAATATCAGGAAAATACTTATCTGCCATAGTAAATTTTGATGAATATTATTTAGAGCTGCAATATTACAGAAAAAGCCCTTGTATATAAATAAAAAACATAAATTAAATTTCTTTAGATAGCCTAAGTCAATGTTATACCCAACGCACTTCAAGATGCGGCTGAAGTCAAAATCTAGGGTTAGAAATTTTCACTGATTGTCGAAGTGAATTATCCTGATAAACACATATTTTTCCTCTTTTTTTGCGAAAGCTTGCTTTCGCACTTATTACCTAACGCCTGCAATTTAATCTCCGACTCCCCGCATCTTCATTGGCGAGTGGTATAGCATAGTTTTACACTTCAACCTATCCAAATTAGACCGTGGAAAGCGTCTCGGAGACTATATGGATAATTTTTTTCAATAACACCACTGTAAAATCCGTATGCTCTACGGAGGCATGAATAAACAAAAAAATTTAACATACAACAGCTTGGTCAAAAGTGCGCAAGCACAAAGAGCAGAATTTAGGTAGTTCTATTAGGAGAAAAACATGCAAGATATTAGCGACTCTTTCAAAACTAATCACTCAAATACTTACAATAGGCGTTATCAAATTATTAAACATACCTATTTAAATTCAGAACCAGAAATAAGTTTATTTGATAATGAACTACTAACCGACAAAGAGTTAGTCCTTACTCAATTAATTGATCAAGATGAAATTTTAATTAACTTAAGTGCAAATGATATTCGTTCACTTATGTCAATGTGGGCAGAACATTTTATTAAACGTGAGAGGGAGGATATTAAGAACATAAAAAACTAGATCTTTAATTAATTTTTTTGGATAAATTTTCTACAAGACAATCGGATTTAAAAAATATAAGTTTTTGGCTTGCTGTCTAAGTTTAGGTGGTTATGAGCAATTATTTCCAACAATCTCTCTGTTATATCATAATCACCCTTTTATTAAGCAAGATTATTTTCTTTTACGCCGCCAATATCCATTTTCTAAATTTTACTCACAATCCACTTTAGAACAATCGTCAAAATAATTTGGCATTGTTTGTTTTAGGTCTTGCTGTTTTAAACTAATGAAGTGCTGGTTATCTCCAGGCGCTTTGGTTTGCTGTGCGCTGGGGCTCTGTTGATGATTGGTATTGCTGCTATTATCTGTTGGTGTTGCGGCTATCATCGTACTTGGAATGCCGAGTATAACGATAAGCACAATGCTTCGCATTAACATACTCCACCTCCCATTTGGTGAGAATTGTGAGAGCGATTATACGCCCGCCATTTTGGCAATGCTATAGGGCGATAATTAATTTTTTTAATAAATTTCACGCTGAATATTCTGTTAATGCTGAGCGGCACGAGCAAAGCTCGAGCTTGCTTGTCAAGGGGGAAAATCGCGATTTTACCTCTTGGGAACCTCCATCGCGATGTTTGGCCATTGAAGATGCTTACCACCTCTTGAAGGCCGTGAAGTATAGAAGGTATTGTGTTATTTTCCAGTTAAGGCAGCAAAAATATATACATTGTGAGAAGCGGTATTTTAATACATAATTAATTTAACAATAAAAAGAGAATAGGGATTAAAAGCGAATTACCAGCGTGGAGAGCCAAAATGAGTGGTAACGAACCTTCCAGCCAGAAAGCTGTAGTCTCTGGTGTTGATATTATAAACTCACTGTTATTTTCACCACCCCATCCTGCGAACGGTGCTTTTTTATTTCAGCATTTTAATACGCATAAATATAGTATAAAAATCCCACAGGCATTGGCCAAGAAAATCGTTATAACCGTGCCGCCTTCGCCTGATGAGCCTGCTACCCAAGCCCTGCTTGCTACGATGGATGAGGGTTCTAGCAGCAATAGTCTATCACCGATCCAGTTAACGAGTTTGGGTAGTCCAACTGATTTAATCGAACTGGGTTCACGATTATTTTTTGAAGAAAATAATAATGATTCTTCAAGCTTGCAAAATAAACTCGATTTTGTTTTTAATAATTTTGGCAATATTTCGCTGCAATTAACTGAGCTTGCCAATCGCAATTTTACTGACTTATCAAATACCAGTAATTTTAAAATTTCATCACCAGTATTTACTCCAATTGCTGTGAATGTATTAGATAATATCAGCAGTGAAAAGCAAACGATAACTATTCCAGTTAATAATGTCGTGGTTACCGTGAATGAAAATCTACCCGTAATTGCACTCCCTAATCAACCACAATCTAATATTCCTCCTGCTAGCATTGAAATTCCAGTGAATAATACGGAAACTATACCGCCAGTTTCTCAAGACGTTGTGGAATCACCTGCTCAATCAATCCCGAATGGGGATAATTCGCAGCCACCGATGAATACGGATACAGCAAGTGGTGGATCTGTTTCACCTCAACCAGAAAATCCACCACCTTCCATTGAGACCTCGACAGAGCCACCCACACAAAATCCTCCACTCGACAATAATTCCACCGGAGAAATTCCTGAGACACCAAATGCCAATGAAAATCACAATCCTACGCCAATTGCTATTCCGGAGATGGTGCGGGAAATTATAACAGGAACAGAAAAAGCCGATGTCTTAGAATTTTTTAATCGAAATATTGAGGTTAATACCGGGAAGGGTAACGATGTGCTAACCATCCATAATGGCAATAATCAGATTGAAATGGGCGCAGGAAATGATAAAGTCATTATTTTTTCGGGAAAAAATAACGTTTCTTTAGGTGTCGGAAATGATCAAATTACTTTAAATGGTGGGAATAATACTATTCTCAGTGGAAGTGGTGCTGATCAATTCACTATTTTAAGCGGAAATAATACGGTTGATAGCGGAGAGGATGCCGATAAAATTAATATTTATAATGGTAATAATACTGTTGTAACTGGAAGTGGCAACGATCGCGTTGAATTATTTAATGGACATACTCAGTTAGATACTGGCGAAGACGATGATACCATTATTATCAATAACGGTAATCATGAAATTCACACGGCTGCTGGACGCGATAATATTATTGTTCGCGATGGGAATGTTAGCATAGACACTGGAGCTGATGCCGATACTATCTCGCTTTACAATGGCAATACGAATATTAATTCCGGTGATGGTAGTGATGTATTGGCTGTTTATAATGGCACTCACGAAATTTATTCTGGCAGTGATCATGATCGAATAAATATTTTTGGTGGTAATACTATTATCGACACCGGGATGGGCGATGATCAATTTACCCTCCGTGGTGGTCAGAATATTATTATGGCAGGCGAGGGTAACGATACCTTTACTATTTATGCTGGCGATAATACTATCGACGCTGGTCAAGGCGCTAATAAAATCACTATTTACGATGGTAATAATTCAATAACCACTTATTTAGGCAACAATACTTTTATTATTCGTGGTGGTAATAATCATATTTATTCTGGCGATGGCGATGATACTCTAACGATTTATGCCGGCGATAATATAATAAGTTCAGGTGCTGGAAATGATAAAATTACTATTAGTAATGGCAATAATATTATTGATGCAGGAAGTGGAGACGATACCCTTCTTGGCAGTAGTTTTGCCGATCAACTTTTAGGTGGTAGTGGTGATGATTATATTCGTGGGAATAAAGGTGATGATGTGCTATTGGGTAATGATGGCAATGATACCTTTTATTATGGGCGTGGTGATGGCAACGATGTGATTGATGGGGGTGCTGGATTAAATTATTACGATGTATTATATCTGGCCTCGAATATTAATTATAAAACTTGGTCGGTGACACTTAACGATGGCAATGTCTTACAAGCAGGTAAATCGGATCACACCATGAATTTAGGATACGATGCCAGCGGGGTCGTTAATTTTAATGATGGCTCTAGTATTCAATTTGCGAATTTAGAGCAGATTATTTTTTGAGTTTTGGAGATCAGGGATCTCCGTTTTAGAGCGGATTATTTTTTGGCTTTTGGGGATCCTGGATCTCCGCTTACGCTCCGTTCCAGGCTACGTTACGCTACGTTCCAGGCTATGTTACGCTGCGATCCAGGCTACTAATGTTTTTTATTGTATTCATCACGCAATACTCGTCGCAAAATTTTATTGGATGCAGTGCGAGGTAATGAATTCGTAATTACTACATCGTGAATTTTAAATAAGGGATTTAATTTAGTTTTAATGATGTGTTGGCATAATTTCATTAAATCTTCTTTAGCAATTCTTTCACTCACCACCGCGTAAATCACTAAATATTCAGGACCGCCTTTAGGTGGTTGCACGGCAATGGCTGCGCATTCTTGAATGGCAGCCACATCGTTTAATACCCGCTCAATATCGGCAGAACTGGTTTTAATGCCCCCTAAATTCATGGTGTCATCGACTCGACCTTGAGCGCGATATAAACCATTTTCCAAACGTTGAATATGATCCCCATGACGCCGTAAAGGTTTGCCGCTAATCAGTTTCGGCATATTTTCATAATAGGTTTGATGGTGATCGCGATTTAATAATTGTGTCGATAAACCAATTGAAGGTGGAATTAAGGCCACTTCACCATTTTGACAAGCTTTGCCTTGTTCATCGATTAATACAAAATTTAAGCCACAGGTAGGTGTGGTAAAGCACGCCGGATAATTATTTTCGATCAGTGTGCTGGTTAAATAGGCTCCGCCAATTTCCGTACCGCCGCAATATTCAATCACTGGTTTATAACCGGCTAAATGCATTAAATATAACATGTCACTGGGATTCGAACATTCTCCGGTAGAGGCGAAACAATTAATGGAAGACCAATCATATTGTTCCATACACTGAGTGGCTCGCCAGGTACTCACTAAACTAGGCACGACGCCGAGCATGGTGACATGATTATCTTGCACAAAACGTCCAAAATCTTCACCTTGTGGAGCACCGCGATATAAAGCGATGGTGGCACGATTAATTAAACTGGCAAAAATCAACCAAGGTCCCATCATCCAACCTAAATTGGTGGGCCACGCTAAAACATCTTGTGCTTGGATATTTAAATGTAAAAAGGCATCGACTGCGCATTTAATGGGAGTAGTTTGCGTCCACGGGATGGCCTTTGGATCGCCGGTGGTACCTGAGGAAAATAAAATATTAATGATGTGATCGGGTGGTAAATAAATGGGATCAAATGTCGTTTTATCGCTAATAAAATCGTCAAAATGAAGATCGTGTGCGCGTAATTTTAATTCATGGTTACCGAGCATAATAATTTTCGCCGGTTTTGCTTGGCAGACTTTTTCGTACATGGGCAAACGTTTATTACCGCGCTGAATATAATCTTGCGTAAAAATAGCTTTTGCATTGGCAATACGTAACCGCGTGGCAATTTCTTCTGGCGCAAAACTATCGGCAATCGATACCACACGACAACCCGCTTTAATAATGCCTATATAAATGGCAACGGCATGTTCATCCATTAACATATCAATGGCAATGGCATCGCCCATTTTAAATCCTTGAGTAACTAATCCATTAGCAATTTGATTACTATACTCATCGAGTTCTTGATAGCTTAAGCGAGTTAATTTACCGTCTTCACTTTGACAAATAACGGCAGTATCGTTTTCATCGCCAGAAAATAAACTTTCTGCAATATTAAATTGCGCATCACACAACCATTGTGGTTCTTCAATAGTATTGGCATTAACAATTTGTGTGTAGGGTTCGTGAAATTTGATATTTAACGTTTTAACCATTAAATCCCAAAATTGTGGGTAATTGACACAACTCCAGCGATGAAAATTAGCATAGTTTTTAACATCAACCTGACGCATCATTAAATTTAAATTGGTATTAGGGTGACTCGGGGCGCGCCAGGCACAGCCAAGATCGTGATGATAAATTGTTTGATAAATCAATTCGTGCACGGCAAAGGGATCGTCTTTGCTTAACAAGCTTTGACTGACCACATGCCAAGCATCGATAGGCGATTCTTGTGCTATTAAATCATTCACTGTGTCTAGCAGAAAACGTGCACGTGTAGTCGATAAATTTAAATTTAATAATTCTTCCAGTTGAATAGTCATGATCATTTATTCCTTAATGCTTGAGCAACTTTCGATTGTGTTTGGCGTTGTAAAATCGTATCGATAAATTCACCACACGCCATTAATTTGGATAAATCAATTCCTGTGTCAATGCCTAAACCATTTAATAAATAGACCACATCTTCCGTGGCCACATTCCCACTCGCACCTTGCGCATAAGGACATCCGCCTAAACCAGAGACCGACGCATCGATGGTTTGAATACCTAATTGCAGTACGGCATAAATGTTAGCCAGTGCTTGGCCATAGGTATTATGAAAATGAGCAGCTATTTGGGTAATATCCACTTTTTTTAATACTGCATTAAACACGGCTTTGGTGTGTTCAGGTGTGCCGACGCCAATAGTATCGCCGAGCGAAATTTCATAACAGCCTAAATCTATTAATTGTTGGGCGACATTCACGACTTGCGCAATTGCCACTTCCCCTTCATAGGGGCAGCCATTAATGCAAGAAATATAGCCGCGTACTCGCAGGTGGTGAGCCTGTGCGCGCTTAATAACTTCACGAAAACGTTCAATACTTTCGGCAATACTGCAATTAATATTTTTTTGACTGAAACTCTCAGAGGCTGCTGCAAATACGGCAATTTCTTTGACTTGACACGCTAAGGCATTTTCTAAACCTTGTAAGTTGGGTACTAATACCGGATAGGAGATCGGTGAATTTTTTTGCGCTAAATACTGCATGATGGATTGATGATCGGCCATTTGCGGCACCCATTTCGGCGATACAAAACTGGTGGCTTCGATCACGGTTAAGCCAGTGTCGCTTAAACGTTCAATTAATTCAATTTTTTGGGCAGTAGGTATAATGCTTTTTTCATTTTGCAAACCATCACGCGCTCCTACTTCAACAATTTTAACCTGTTTAGGTAAACTCATGCGGGTATTTCCTCTAAGCGTAATAGTTCCATACCTTCATTTACTTGATCACCCACTTGATAAAAAATATCGGTTATGATCCCGTCATGGGGAGCACAAATAGTATGTTCCATTTTCATGGCTTCCATAATTAGCAAGGGATCACCACTGCTGACAGTTTGTCCTGGTTTAACCATAATAGCAATAACGGCGCCTGGCATGGGCGAAATTAATAAATTATTTTCTTCCAGGCCATCATGAGTTGCCAGATCGGCATCATGAAATGCTATTTCTAGCTGCAATGACGGACTGAGTAAATGAATCGTATGAGTGTCCAATAAGTAATGCAGTTGATAACGCTGATAATTAATTTCGGCTTGCACACAATCATTGTCGATTTTAATATTTTTTACGTTGTAAATAATATCCGCATGCTTAAATTGCCAATTTGAATGATGACGTATAGCATGGATCGTAATTATTTCGCTATTGAGTTTGATTGTCCATTGGTAGGTTGCCGGTAAATTCATTTGCCACGCATCTAAGGTGCCCCACGGCGACTGGGTGGGTTTAGTCTGAAATAATTTTATCAAGCAAGCTAAAATAATTGCTGGAAAATGCTGAGAGGTATTCTGTAACAGTAATTCATTGGCGTGCTCACCAATAAAATGAGTAGTGATTTTTCCCGCCTTCATCACGGGATGTAGCGCGAGTTGACGTAAAAAACTAATATTAGTTTTAACGCCAATAATATGCGTCTTTGCTAAGGCTTCCTGTAATTGTCTTAACGCTTTTTCGCGATGAGTATCCCAGACAATTAATTTCGCAATCATAGGATCATAAAAAATACTAATCGTATCATTCGTGGTAACACCTGCATCTATTCGAATATGCTGGTTTTCATTGGGTAAATTTAAATAAGTAATAGTGCCAGTTGAGGGTAAAAAATCATGTTCAGGATCTTCAGCATAAATGCGGGCTTCGAAGGCATGTCCTTGCGGTTGAATTTCAGCTTGAGATAAAGGCAAAGGTTTACCCTCGGCAATTAAAATTTGCCATTCGACTAAATCAATATTTAAAATTTTTTCAGTGACTGGATGTTCAACCTGTAATCTGGTATTCATTTCCATAAAATAAAATTCGCCACTACTGGCTAATAAAAATTCTACGGTGCCAGCTCCGGTGTAATGTATCGCTCGTGCTGCTTGAATGGCAGCTTGTCCCATTTTCTCACGTAATGCAGCGGGAAAATGAGGGGCGGGCGCCTCTTCAATCACTTTCTGATAACGACGTTGCGTTGAACAATCGCGTTCGCATAAATGAATTACATTACCTTGCGTATCGGCAAAAATTTGAATTTCAACGTGGCGAGGATGTTCAATATATTTTTCTAAAATAATATGATCATCACCAAAACTTTTTAAGGCTTCGCGTTTTGCACTGGTTAAGGCATCTTGAAATCCGGCTGCTTGATATACAATACGCATGCCTTTACCGCCACCGCCACTGGCTGCTTTTAATAACACGGGAAAACCAATTTTTTCCGCCTGTTTCGCTAAAAATTGAGGATCTTGATTATCGCCATGATAGCCAGGAACTAAAGGAACCTGAGCTTTTTCCATGATTTTTTTGGCTTCTGCTTTAGAACCCATGGCTTGAATGCTGCGTGTGGATGGCCCAATAAAAATCAAACCTGCTTGTGTGAGCTGTTCGGCAAAATGGGTATTTTCCGATAAAAACCCATAACCTGGATGGATAGCATCTGCTTTGGCGAGTTCTGCAATCGCAATAATTTTTTCACTATTTAAATAACTTTCTTGACTCGGGGCATTACCAATCCAATACGCTTCGTCGGCGAGACTTACATGTTTTGCGTGGTGATCGGCACTAGAATAAACGGCTACCGTACGAATACCTAAGCGTTTGGCCGTTTTAATAATTCGACACGCAATTTCTCCGCGATTCGCAATTAAAATTTTTTGAATGTTAGTCATTATTGATAATCCAATTTGGTTGACGTTTTTCTAAAAATGCTTGTAAGCCTTCTTGGCCTTCGTTACTGATGCGAATTTTCGCGATGCGCATGGCGGTATCGCGTAATAAATCTTCATCAATTGTGCGATGACTGACACGTTGAACCAATGATTTTGCGCATTTCACAGCAATTGGAGCATTTTGACTAATTAAATTAGCCAGGCGCAAGGCTTCTGGAAATAAATTTTCAAAATGGATCGATTCATGAACTAAACCTAATTGCATCGCGGTGGCACAAGAAAATTTTTCTGCGGTGATAAAATATCGGCGTGCCTGACGTTCACCGATCGCTGCAATCACATAGGGACTAATGACAGCAGGTATTAAACCTAATTTAACTTCAGACAGACAAAAACTCGCCTGCGGATCGGCTAATACAATATCTGCCGAAGCAATTAATCCTACCCCTCCACCTAATGTTGCGCCATGCACGCAGGCAATGACAGGTTTATTTAATAAATATAAATTTTTCATTAATTCGGCAAGTTCCATGGCATCACTCAAATTTTCTTCTAGGCTGTAGTCTTTTGCAGTTTGCATCCAAACTAAATCTGCGCCTGCTGAAAAATGTTTGCCGTTAGCTTTTAAAATCACTGCCCGCAGGGTATCGTCTTGTTGGATAGTGGTTAATTGCCGATTAAATTCTCGGATCAATTCTTGATTAAATGCATTGGATTTTTCAGGACGATTTAACGTGATACTGATTATCTGTTGCGTAATTTTTTCCACTAATAGGGTCATCTTAAATTTCCTTTTACATTCTGAATACGCCAAATTGGGTTGAAGATATTTTCGCATGCATGGTGGCGGCTAAGCTTAATCCTAATACTCGTCGGGTGTCTTTGGGATCAATAATTCCATCGTCCCACAAGCGCGCACTAGAATAATAGGGGTGACCTTCATTTTCATATTTATCGCGGAGTGATTTTTTTAATTGAGCTTCTTCTACATCGCTCCAATTAATGTGATATTTTTGATTTTTTTCGCGCGTAATTTGCGCCATCACATTGGCAGCTTGTTCTCCGCCCATCACTGAAATGCGCGCATTAGGCCACATCCATAAAAAACGCGGATCATATGCGCGGCCACACATCGCATAATTGCCCGCACCAAAACTACCACCAATAATTACCGTTAATTTCGGCACATTAGCACAAGCCACTGCCGTGACCATTTTGGCGCCGTGCTTGGCAATTCCACCTGCTTCGTATTTGCTGCCCACCATAAATCCAGTAATATTTTGTAAAAATACTAATGGAATGTTGCGTTGACAACACAGCTCAATAAAATGCGCACCTTTTTGCGCCGATTCTGCAAATAATATTCCGTTATTGGCAATAATACCCACCGCATAACCTTCAATGTGAGCAAAGCCACACACTAATGTAGTGCCAAATAAGGCTTTAAATTCGCTGAATTCGGAAGCATCGACAATTCGTGCAATAATTTCTCGCACGTCGAAAGGTTTGCGCGGATCTTTCGTCACAATTCCATAAATTTCTTCCGCAGGATAGAGGGGATCGCGAGAAGTTTGTTGTGGCGCTTGCGGATGAGGGCGATTTAATTCGCTAATAATTTGTCGTCCCAATTGCAGCGCATGTTCGTCGTTAGTGGCATAATAGTCGGCAACACCAGACACGCGACAGTGCACATCAGCACCACCTAATTCTTCTGCACTCACCACTTCACCGGTTGCCGCTTTTACTAAAGGCGGGCCCCCTAAAAAAATAGTACTTTGATTTTTTACCATAATGGATTGATCGGCCATCGCTGGAACATAGGCGCCGCCTGCGGTGCAAGAACCTAATACAATCGCAATTTGCGGAATATTTACACTGGATAAACGGGCTTGATTATAAAATATTCGGCCAAAATGCAGTTGGTCAGGAAATACTTCATCTTGTTTGGGAAGAAATGCCCCACCTGAGTCGACTAAATAAATACAGGGTAATTGATTTTCATAGGCAATCGTTTGCGCGCGTAAATGTTTTTTTACCGTCAGTGGAAAATAGGTTCCACCTTTTACCGTGGCGTCGTTGATGACAATGACACATTCTTGTCCGTGAATGCGTCCAATTCCAGTGATAATTCCTGCCGCTGGTACTTCATCGTCATAAACTTGGTAAGCTGCAAATTGAGAAAATTCTAGAAAAGGTGTGCCCGAATCCAGTAAATGCAATAAACGTTCGCGTGGCAGTAGTTTTCCGTGTTGTCGATGACGTTGGCGAGATTTTTCATCGCCCCCTAAGGCAATCGTTTGGACTTTATGGTGTAAGTCTTCACAGAGTTTTTGCATAAAATCGGTATTTTCTTGATACTCGGCCGATGCTGTATTCAAACGGCTAATTATTTTTGACATAAGCGAAATCTTCTTGAGTTTAAATATCACGCAGTGTATCAAATTCAATCCTTACGATAAACTTCGATTTTTACTCGCGCGAGGTTTTGCACCGTTTTCGCCATGATGGTATACGGGAGTGGGATGGCGAGCGCAAGCTCACTTGGCGGCAATAATTTTCCTTAGGCAGCGCGCAATGGTGTTCATAAATTCACACGGAGTGTAGCGAGATAATGGTCTATACTCAAAAGTGGGTAGATAATTAAAATGGTAGAAGAATGATGGAAGTAATACGGATCTTGATTGCTGGCAAGTATCAAGAAGAAACTGGATTTTGGCGAGATTTGTTACTTGCCGAAGCTAGCGGCCGTTTTTCTATTGATTGCGTTTCCTCATTTTATCAAGCGCAAGAGCGGATGACCAATCATCTTTATGATGTCTATTTATTTTCAAATACTTTAGATGATTGTAGTGGTTTGGATTTATTTTATAATACCAGTTCTTTGCGCCAAGGCGAAAATAATTATTTTGCAAAATTACCATGCTTATTCATTCTCGATGAAAATGAGGTAAGTCAAATTAATCAACTCTTAGAAGCGGGTGTAAGTGCATGTTTAATTAAGCAGGGATTAACAGCAGAAATATTAATTGAAAATTTACAACGAGTGATTCGCCAATATCATGTGCAATTTGAGTTGTTTCAACATAGGCAAATGTTTGAAAAGTTAAATTTGCAATTAGCTCAGCGTAATAATGAAATTCAACAATTTTATTATACCTTATCTCATGAACTTAAATCACCCTTAACATCCGTGCGTGAATTTATTGCAATCATTGCCGATAAATTATGTGGCGAAATTAATGAAGAACAAGAAAAATATTTGCATTTTGCTTTAGATGGCTGCGATCAAATTGCTAAATGTGTGAATGATTTATTAGACATTACACGTATTGAAACGGGTAAAATGGCAATTCAATTAGTAGAAACACCAATTGATCATTTAATTGAAAAAGTGATCCGTGGACATTTACCCCAAGCCTGCGCCAAGCGTATTCAGCTCAAGAAAAAAGTAGCAAACGATTTATTGCCTGCCTACGTTGATCCGCATCGAATTAGTCAAGTATTACAAAATTTAGTGGATAACGCCGTAAAATTCACACCAGAATTTGGGGAAATTTTAATTAGTGCAAAACATCACGATCACGAATTTCTAGCCATTGAAGTACGCGATACTGGACGAGGCATTGCTAGCGAAAAATTACCTTTTATTTTTGAACGTTTATATCAAGCTGAAACTACCGATACCAGTAAAGAGGCGGGTTTGGGTTTAGGATTAAATATTTGTCGTGAATTAGTGCGTTTGCATAATGGTGAAATTAATGTCACAAGCCAAGTAGGGCAAGGGAGTGTTTTTCAATTTACCTTACCCATTTTCAATGCCTATCAACCGGAAAGGAGAAAATCATCATGAAGTCGATAATGATCGTTGAAGATGATGAAAAAATTGTAGAAGCCTTAACGATACGACTTAAATCGGCCGGATTTCGCGTCTTTAGCGCACTCGATCCGGTGACTGGTCTTGCCAATATTGTTCGCGAGCAACCCGATTTAATTTTATTGGATTTAAATATGCCCGCAGGTGGGGGATTTTTAATGGCCGAACGAGTGTTGCGTCATCCGCAATTAAATCCTATTCCGATGATAGTCATCACCGCCAATAAGCAACCCGAAGCGCGCAGCAAAGCTCAAGAATTAGGTATTGATTATTTTATTGAAAAACCCTTTTCGAGTGAAGAATTACTAACCGCGGTGAATGATTTATTATTTTCATCTCCGGCAACCGGCAGTGGTATGGCTTAAAGGTGTGCGATGAATAACAAGGTTGTGATTATTGATGATGATGAAAAAATCGTGTGTGCGCTTAGCCTACGTTTGCGAGCCGCAGGTTATGAAGTATTATCCGCCTTAGACCCTATTCATGGTTTAGAATTAATTATCGAAGAAAAGCCGGCAATCGTTTTATTAGATTTAACCATGCCAAACGGTGGTGGACTCAATGTGGCTAAAGAATTACGCGCCTTGCCCGATCATTTACGCACCCCCATTATTATTATCACGGCAAATAAACAATTAGAACCGCGTTTTCAAGCTGACGAACTGGGAATTAATGATTATTTAGAAAAACCTTTTGATAGCAAAGTATTATTACAAACGATTTCCACGTGGATAGAAAAAAGTGAACAGTAAATTTAAGCAATGGTAACAATTACTGCAGGCTCATGAGTTTGAGTATCAAGTTTATCCGTCGCCCTTCATGATGACACTCGCAGCGTGAAGGGCGAGTGTCTTTATACCAACTCGATGGCCATAGCAGTTGCTTCTCCACCCCCAATACACAACGCAGCAACACCGCGCTTTTTTTGTTGGGTTTGTAAGGCTGAAATTAATGTCACTAAAATTCTCGCACCCGATGCGCCAATAGGATGACCGAGCGCACAGGCACCACCATGAATATTGACTTTAGCATGAGGTAATTCTAAATCGTGCATGGCGGCCATTGTGACAACAGCAAAGGCTTCGTTAATTTCAAATAAATCGACCTCGTCTTTATTCCAGTGTGTTTTAGTAAAGAGTTGTTTCATCGCGCCAACTGGAGCGGTGGTGAACCATGCTGGATCCTGCGAAAATGTGGCGTGTCCTTGAATGATAGCGATAGGTTGAATGCCGCGACGTTTTGCTTCGCTTTCAGTCATTAATACCAGAGCGGCTGCGCCATCGGAAATAGAACTGGAATTGGCGGCAGTCACCGTGCCATCTTTACCAAAAGCCGGTTTTAATTGGGGAATTTTTTCAATTTTAGCATTCAACGGTTGTTCATCGGTGTCGACAATTGTGGTGCCGGTGCGACTTACGACACTAACCGGGGCAATTTCTGCTTTAAAACGACCTTGTTCAATGGCGGCTTGCGCGCGTTTTAAGGAAGTCATGGCAAATTCATCTTGTTGTTCACGCGTGAATTGATATTTCTGTGCGGTGCGATCGGCGTAGACGCCCATTAAGGTGCCTTTTTCATAGGCATCTTCTAAACCATCGTAAAACATGGAATCTAATAATTGGCCATGACCCAAACGATAACCCGCACGGCCTTTTGCCAATAAATAAGGTGCATTGCTCATGCTTTCTAAACCACCGGCAATCATAATGGAATGCGTGCCAGCTTGTAATAAATCGTGCGCGAACATCACGGCTTTCATGCCAGAGCCACACATTTTATTAATGGTGGTGCAATCGATGTGTTGCGATAATTCCGCTTTTAATGCCGCTTGACGCGCCGGAGCTTGACCTAATCCTGCGGATAATACACAACCCATAATAACAGCTTCAGGATCGGTGGAGGTTAATTTGGAGCGCTCTAGAGCCACTTTAATGGCAACGCTGCCGAGTTCAGGTGCATTGACATCTTTTAAACTGCCTAACATACCACCCATCGGGGTGCGTGCAATAGCGGTGATCACAATTTTTTCTGACATCATAGTTTCCTCATTTACCGTGTTTCGTTAAATAATTCGCGACCGATTAACATGCGGCGAATTTCTGAAGTGCCTGCGCCAATTTCATATAATTTCGCATCTCGTAATAATCGTCCAGTGGGGTATTCGTTAATGTAACCATTGCCACCGAGACATTGAATAGCATCGAGTGCCATTTGGGTGGCATTTTCCGCGCAAAATAAAATAGCACCCGCGGCATCTTTGCGAGTCGTTTCACCGCGATCGCAGGCTTTCGCGACGCTATATAAATAGGCGCGAGAAGCATTGAGCGTGGTATACATGTCCGCAATTTTACCTTGCATAAATTGAAATTCGCCAATCGCTTGGCCAAATTGTTTGCGCTCGTGTAAATAAGGGAGTACCACATCAAGACAGGCTTGCATGATCCCCACAGGACCTGCTGCTAACACGACGCGTTCGTAATCTAAACCACTCATTAAAATTTTTACACCCTGGTGCTCTTCACCAAGTAAATTTTCGGCGGGGACTTTGCAATTTTCAAACACTAATTCACAGGTATTAGAGCCACGCATACCTAATTTATCGAGTTTTTGTGCCGTAGAAAATCCAGGAAAATCTTTTTCAATAATAAACGCACTAATTCCTTTACTACCCGCATCTTTAGCCGTTTTCGCATAAACAATCAATACCTCGGCATCCGGGCCATTGGTGATCCACATTTTAGTGCCATTTAGCACATAGTGATCACCGTGTTTTTCGGCAAATAAGCGCATGCTGACGACATCAGAACCTGAGCCTGCTTCACTCATGGCTAAGGCACCTACGTGTTCACCGCTAATTAATTTGGGGAGATAGTATTTTTTTTGCCTTTCATTGCCATTGCGACGCAATTGGTTCACGCATAAATTTGAGTGCGCTCCATAGCTTAATGCAACAGAAGCACTGGCTCGCGAAATTTCTTCCATGGCAATGACGTGATCGAGATAACCCATTGCAGAACCGCCATATTGTTCTTCAACCGTAATTCCGAGTAAACCTAATTCGCCTAACTTCGGCCATAAATCTCGGGGAAATTCATTACTGTGATCAATAGCGTTGGCGCGTGGTGCAATTTCTTTTTGGGCAAATTGGTGAATGGTATCGCGTAACATGACAGTCGTTTCGGGTAAATCAAAGTGCAGTGATTGATACATGTGCGGCAGTTTCCTAGTTAATAACTGTGCTCATCATAGTAAGATAATTCGTGCAACGCAACTGTCATATCATGTGGTTGGAGATTTTGTTTATACAGAGCTTTTGCTATACTCGAGCATGATTGTAACGTTTAATGTCTACAGATAAGGTGATGGTTTGCACGGATTGCTAAAAAAATGCTTGTTTCAATTGGACGCTGAACGCAGCCATCATCTGGCAATTAATTTATTAAAACTAGCTAATTTATTTGGTTTAACGGCTTTATTTGCCAATAAACAGGTAAAGCCAGTGAATATTTTGGGATTACAATTTCCAAACCCCATCGGTCTCGCCGCAGGGTTCGATAAAAATGCAGAATATCTTGATTGTTTAGCGCGACTTGGTTTTGGTTTTTTAGAGGTGGGCACGGTGACCCCGCTTGCACAACCTGGAAATCCTCAGCCGCGTTTGCATCGTTTAATCCAAGAAAGTTCGTTAATTAATTGTATGGGATTTAATAATCAAGGCGTTGAAGAATTAATTTCTCATATTCAACAAGCACAATATACGGGAATTTTAGGCATTAATATTGGAAAAAATAAATCAACGCCGAATGAGCAAGCCACTGTGGATTATGCCACGTGTTTAGAGCGTGTTTACCCCTATGCAAATTACATTACCATTAATATTTCTTCTCCGAATACGGAAGGCTTGCGCGAGCTGCAATACGGCGATTATTTAACGGCATTGTTAGAAAAGTTAACCCAAAAGCGCAAAGAGCTTGCGGGTCAGTATCATAAAAGCATTCCTTTAGTAGTAAAAATTTCTCCCGATTTAACCCCAGCGGAAATTCAGTGGCTGGCAAAACAATTTCTAATGTTTGATATAGATGGCGTAATTGCCACGAATACTACTTTAGATCGGAGTGTACTCGCCGATAACGCTTTACAGTATGCAACCATTCCAGGTGGATTGAGTGGAAAAGTATTGCAAGCAAAATCATTATGGGTGATTGAAACTATCATTAAAGAATTAAAAGGGCACATTCCAGTGATTGGCGTCGGTGGAATTTTGCAAGGCGCGGATGCCAAAAAAATGCATGATTTGGGCTGTGCTTTAGTGCAACTTTATACGGGCTTGATTTTTACCGGAGTACGTTTAGTGAAAGATTGCGTAAAGGCGTGGTAAATAACATAATATGTTAAAGATAATTAAAAATAGTATATACTCTTAATCACTTTTTAACCCTGATTTAAGGATGATGATGAGAAAAGTAATCCGTTTAGTAGGGATTGTTTTATTCAGTCTATTACTCATATTAATTGGATTTTATTTATATTTAGATCTGAGCACGCGTAATTCTTTTTCTGGTACGCTAAGCGTTCCAGGTTTAATCGGTAAAGTAACGATTACTCGCGATCAATATGGCATTCCTCACATTTATGCCTCGCAAAATGAATTAGACGCTTATTATGCGTTAGGATTTGTACAGGCACAAGATCGTTTTTGGCAAATGGACATGCAACGCCATATTGCTCAAGGCAGTTTAAGTGAGTATTTTGGTCTTGCCACGTTAAAGAAAGATGAATTTTTACGAACATGGCAATTTTATCATGCGGCAGAGCAAGCTTACGCACATAGCACGCCTGAATTTAAAACAGTTTTGCAACATTATGCTGCAGGAGTGAATGCGTTTTTACAGACCGAGAAATTACCCATCGAATATAAAATTTTAAGAGTTAAGCCGCGCGCATGGACACCCGTTGATAGTCTTGCTTGGGCGAAAATGATGGCGTTTGATTTAGACGATTCATGGACGCGTAAAATTAAAAATTACTTAATTCAAACTCAACTTAACCCACAGCAGATCCCAATTTTATTACCACCCTATCCTAAACAAGCTCCCACCATTTTATCCGTGCAAGATTTAATTCAAAGCCAATTAATTTCAAATCAGCTTAAAAAACCCTACATGAAGCAATCTGAGTTATTTCAGCTACGTAGTAATTTAGCAACGCTAGAAAAAACTATTCATGAAATTAAAAATCAATTAGGATTTACCGATGCGCCGAGTAAAGGTTCGAATAATTGGGTGCTCAATGGAAAAATGACGGTTTCTCATTTACCTTTATTAGCCAACGATCCTCACCTTGGTTTTCAAATTCCCGCGTTATGGTACTTAGCGGAAATTAAAGCGCCTAATTTGCATGTCATGGGTGCGACGTTGCCTGGTTTGCCTGGTGTCATTATTGGGCGCAATGATCATATTGCCTGGGGAGTCACTAATTCAAATTCAGATACACAAGATTTATTTATGTTAAAAGCGCAGGAAAAAATAACTCAGCACCATGAGGAAATTAAGATAAAAGGTCATAATCCAATTAATTTTATAACGGAAGTATCACAATATGGGCCTGTGATTTCTAATGTGATTACACTACCATTTCCCCAGAAAAAAATTGCCATAAAATGGACGGCCTTAGCGGATGAGGATGATACCGCTTTGGCATTTTATAAGATTGATCATGCGAAAAATTGGGCTATGTTTACCGAGGCACTTTCGCATTACAATGCACCGGCGCAAAATTTTGTTTATGCCGATAAAGAGGGTAATATTGGTTATTATCTAGGGGGAAATATTCCTATTCGTCAAGGTTGCGATCCAAGCTTACCTATTTTGGCAAGCGAGTCCTGTCAATGGCAAGGTGTTATTCCTTTCAAGCAATTGCCTCACGTTTATAATCCTCAAGAAAATTTTTTAGCTTCAGCAAATAATAAACCTGCACCGGATGATTATCCTTATTATTTATCTTTTCGTTGGTATCATACCCCCTATCGTATTCAACGAATTATTGATTTAATTTCACAGCAAAAGCCAGCCTCAGTTTCATTAATGAAAGTCATGCAAAATGATAAATTAAATTTATTTTGGCTTGCGTTAAAACCGCATTTAAATCAACTTAAACCCCAAGACAGTTATCAACGCATGGCATTAACAGAATTACAGCAGTGGTCTGGCACGATGGATCGTAAAAGTGTTGCTGCAACAATTTACGCTGCATGGTATGAACAATTAATTCATATGGCAGAAAATCGTTATTCATCAGCAGGCGCATGGCAAGAACCCTTATTTATTTTGCAACAATTAAATGATAACGGTGAATATTGTCGCCTACCTCATCACTCTACCTGTGATGCCTATTTGCAAAAAACATTTGTTAAAGCGCTAGGAGATCTGCGTCAACATTACGGAAATCATCTCATGAGTTGGCAGTGGGGAAGCGTACACTCAGCCGAGTTTAAAGAAATGGGATTGGGTGAAAATGCAATTTTAGGTTGGTTTTTCAATCGACATATTAGTACGGGTGGTGGCTTTTATACCCTTGATCCCGGGAGTTATTATTTTGATCATTTCGTGCATTATCATGGCGCAGGGTATCGACAAATTATTAATTTCGCGGATTTAAATCAAAGCTTATTTATGGTAACGCCGGGGGAGTCAGGCAATATTTTCAGTCCGCATTACGATGATTTATTAACACGTTGGCGTAATGGCCAGTACATTAAAATCAGTGCAAATGCCAAGGACTGGGGTAAAACAGAGGTATTAAACTTATCGGCAAAATGAATTCATAGCAATTCATTGACTACACCATGAGGAACATGGCCTGTGGCCACGACTTGACTGGCTTTTTCGCAGTGGGTGGTTTGATCATCAAAAAAAATATCGGCGCCGAATTCTTTTAAAAATAAGGTTTTTTCCATGCCACCTAAAAAAATTGCTTCATCGGTACGAATATTCCACGCCCGCAAGGTACGAATTGCTCGCTCATGCGCAGGTGCGTTGCGAGCAGTGATTAATGCGGTGCGAATAGGGCAATCATCGGGATTAAAGGTTTGTTGCAGTTGATGTAGAGTTTCTAAAAATAATTTAAACGGTCCATCACCTAACGGAGTTTTGGCACAAGCTTGTTCGGTTTGTTGAAAGGTTTTTAAATCGTGATGCTGAAAAATACGCTCTGCTTCATCAGAAAAAATCACGGCATCGCCATCGAAAGCAATCCGTAATTGATTTGAGAGCGTATTAAAGGGTGTTGCAGAAACCATGGTGGCAGCGGCAATACCATGATCAATAGCATTTTGCACATCCTGAATATTGGCCGATAAAAATAAATGTGCGCCAAACGCACGAGCATAACCATAAGGACTTTGACCACGTGTAAAGGCAGCACGGCTAATATTAAGCTGATGAGATTGAATGCTATTAAAAATTCGTAAACCGGTATCGGCACTGTTACGCGATAATAAAATAACTTCTACTAATGATTCTTGCTGATTCGCTTGTTTTAAACCTAATAATTTTTTCACGATGGGAAAGGCAGGACCCGGTTGTAAAATATTATCTTCGTTGTCAATTTGATATTGTTGATAAGCAAGCTCGCCTTGTTCTTCCCAGACTTGGTTACTCTCGCTTAAATCGAATAATGCGCGTGAGGAAATAGCGACTATGAGTTTTCCTTGTAAATTTACTTTCATGGTTGATACTCCCATTCGTGCCAAGCTGAAATCATAGGAAAGTATAATCCCAAATGAATTTTTCTGCTATCGAGTTGCTGAAAGGCACGAGCATATTGTTCGAGCTGTTGACGGTAGCGAATAAATTCTTGTTGTAAAAATTCATTGAGATCTTGTTTAGGTGCAGGTTCAGAGGATTTATAATCTATAATCCAACGTTTATTGTCTTCATCGACAAAACTGCGATCAATAATTAACGTTTTAACTCCATTTCTAGTTTTTAGGGTGAGGGCAAACTCATTTACGGCGAGTGGATGATTGGGATTGAATATCCATAGCCCACGCCGATCGGCAAATATCCGCTCTAATGCCGTAATGAGTTTTTGATACGCTGGGATGAGTGCTTGTTGCGGTATCCCCTGTTGTTGCAAAATGAATTTCCAGCGCATCTCTTCAGTAATAATAGTGTCTATTGTTAATTGTCCTTCTGCAATTTGACAGAGCATGCGATGCAAGACAATACCGAGGTGACGCGCTAGCGGATTATCGTATTCTGTGATTGCTAATGGCTGAACTGCGTTGAGGGGATTAATTTCAGGATCAAGCATGGATTGAGATTCAGCCGTTATCGAGTTGAATGTCATTTTCGGCAATTCATAGGCTAAACTTAACCGACGTAAATATTTAGGCGCCGCACCGGCAGCAAGATGATTATGTGTGGGTGATTGTTGTGCCAATAAGTGTTGGGTTTGTTCGTGAATATACGGCCATAAGAGTGCTAACAAACTACTATTACTGGGTGCTTTTACTTCATTTTCTGAGAAATGATTATGATACATTAAGTGTAATGATTTTTTAGCGCGCGTGCATGCGACATAAAATAAGCGTGCGGTTTCATAGGCTAATTTATTTTTTTCGCGGGTGAGTAAATATTGATAAAGCGGATCACAATCTTGATCACTTGCTCGAATTGGTGCTAATAATAATTGTGATAATTCAGAATCGAGTTGAGTATATTCTTCCCACAATAATAAACTCGGTTCATTATTAGCAGCTTTTCGTTCAAGTGCAGGTAAAATGACGTGATCGAACTCTAAACCTTTGGCTTTGTGCATGGTCATGATTTGTAAAGAACCATCCGCGTTAGGATCGGGATTTGCGAATAAATAATCAATATTTTTTTCAAGTGATTCTAAACTAAATTGATCAAAACTTAATTGTTTGAGTGCTGCAAAAAAAACCTCGCTGTCGGCAAGTTCACTGGCTTGATTTAAACAGGCAGGCCCACCTAAGGCCAACCAGGTATTGCGTACCAGTTGTGGTAAGGATTGACGTCCGCGTTGTTGCAGACTTAGTGATAAAACACCTATTATTTTTTCTAAACGTTTTTGGCCATCTTGGCTTAATGAAGGAATGGTTGAATACTGTTGAATGCGTTCCCATAAACATAATTGAATTTCTTCACTGGCAAGTGCATGGCAATCGGCGAGCGTTAAACCACACCACGGTGCGCGTAATATCGCAAGCCAAGCAATGCGATCGGCGGGATGCACTAAAGCGCGCGTCAGTGCTAATAAATCTTGGATAATAGAGCTTTGACTTAATGATTCAATATCCACTGCACGATAATTTATTTTTGCCGTTCGCAATGCCGGTAATAGATCCATGATGTGATGGCGGGCACGCACTAAAATCGCAATAGTGCCTTTAGGATCGCGCGCACGAAGTGTTTGGATTAAATCAAGTAAAGCGGAGGTTTGTGCGCTGGTCTCTGCTGCTAATAAGGGATGTAAATTAACGTGCTCAGTGCTTTGTGGATGAAAGGCGCTGGATGGACTATAACGGATAGCGCCTAGCGTCAAATCTTCGCGTGCAGGAAAAATACGTTGAAAATGATGATTAACCCAATTCACAATATTGGCCTGTGAGCGAAAATTTTCTGTCAGCGTTAGAGATTGCAGATGAATATTCCCCATACCGCGTTCGCGTGCTCGTAAAAATAATCCTACTTCCGCTTGCCGAAAACGATAAATTGATTGCATGGGATCGCCGACTAAAAATAAAGTTCGCCCATCTGCAGCTTCCCAGCCACGAGTTAATTGCTCTAATAAACGAAATTGCGTGATCGAGGTATCTTGAAATTCATCGACTAAAATATGTTGAATGCGATAATCTAAACTTAAGGCAAGATCGGTGGGATTTTCTTCATCTCCTAGTGCACGTAAAGCTCGTGTAGTAATTTCAGTAAAATCAACTTCACCGACTTCTTGAAACGTGATAATCAGTAAGGCGGCAAGCCTGGGAAGAATAATGAATAAACTATTAAGAATTTCCCATTGCTTGTCGTTGTAACTGAGTGGAGGTAAGTTTAAGAGTTGTTGCAGTTGTTCACGCAAATCATCGCGCGTCTGTAAGTGTGCTAATAACTCTTGCATACGCTGCTTCATCGCAACTTCCATTGGATTTTTAGTTGCCGGAAAACCTATAGTTTTATCAACACGACGACGAAATTCTCCGCTTTGCGTTAACAACAACGTCGCTAGCGCACGCCAAATAATTTTATTATTTTCCAAATCTTGATTAAAAGTCCGTGAATATCCTGCTTTAATGATGGAATCACTATTGCTTAACATTAAATTGTGCGCGGCATAATCGAGAAGTGCCATTAACTCTGTTTTTTCATCTGGCGTGATAAGCTTGGCAATGGTGATTAAGAGCTGTTGATTAATTTTTTTCAGTGTGCCTTGCAAGTGATAGCGCAAATCGTGCGGATCGTTTATCCCAACTAAATAATTTAACCATTGTTCGCGGCACTTCAGCATGGCTATTAACAATTCACAGACTTGTTGATAATTATTATCTAAATGTTGTAAAAGTTGTCGCAATGCCGGTTGCACCGTTTCATCTTCTTCAAGCGATTGCAACAATAATTCTGCAGCGTGTTGATATAAATTATCGCCGTGTTCTCCAATCACTGGACTTGCGCCCATTTGCGAGAGCAAAGGCATTTGTCTTACTAAACTTGCGCATAAAGCATCGATGGTTAAAATACGTAAACGATTGGGATTATTTAATAAGTTCCATTGCCAAGCGTTATCCTGGGCTAACGCTTTTTGAGCAAGTTGCCAGGTGTGACGGGCATGAGATTCTTGAGGTTCTTCCGTGGTGTGACCTCGATGTAAAGCGTTTAAAATGCGTTCACGCATTTCTGCGGCGGCTTTACGAGTAAAAGTGAGGGCAATAATTTCTTCAGGATGTCGTACTTGCGTTAATAGCACTAAAAAGCGTTGAGTTAATAATTCGGTTTTACCGGAACCCGCTGGTGCTTGCACAATAAAAGAAGTCTGGGGTTGAATGGCTTGTTGACGTTGAGCGCGATCATTTAGCATGTTCTGTTATCCTGCAAAAAGGCTGTAAATCGCAGAGACGACAGGTTTTCTCACCATCAACTGGATCTACTCGTGCAATACCTTGCAAAAATTCTTCTGCTAAGTGATGCAACGTGGTTTGCCAATGATGTAATAATGCATCCCAGCTCCAAACACCGTGTTCATGTTTAATTTCAGCAGGAATTTTTATTCCAGGGGTGGAGTTTGCCGAACGACAAATGCCCTTTAATGCCATTTCTTGGGAACGAATTTGCGCAAAGGCTATGCCTTGTGCGTTTTCCATTAAACAATATAATGGCAATTGTGGTTCAGATAATCTCGCATCACACCACCCCGCAAATGAGGTTTTCCCTGTTTTATAATCAATAATTAGCGTGCTACCATCGGCTAATTGATCAATGCGATCGACTTTTAAATTAAGTGACAATGAATTAATGGTCATCGTGCGAGCGGCTTCTACTTCTTTAACAACAAATGCTTCATGCGTTTTTTCAATCTCACACCATGCTATTAAAAGTTGAGTCACTCGCTCACATTCGAGTTGATAAAGTTCGCTATGAGTGGGTAAAAAATTCGCTTTTACTCGTAACGCATTTTGAACGGCATCTTGGATTAATGGGCGTAATTGCTGTGGCGATAATTCGAGTAATTGTTGTTGAGTCGATAATTTCTGCCAAATCAATTCTAATGCGCGATGAAGAATAGAACCACGGGTTAGCGCATCTAAACCTATACTGGGATTTTTTAACGCAGTGGCTCGTAAGCGATAGCGCGCGAATGCTTGAAAAGGGCAAACGGCTTGCGATTTTAACAGACCCGCCCCTCCGCGTATGGAGGCTAATTCTGTCGCCTGCATGAGTGGGGCTTGTTCATCGGTTAACGTTTCAATAGTTTGTTGAGAAAATTGAATTTCAGCAAAACTTAAGGGCGCTAAAAAAAATTCGGGATTACCAATCTCACAATGCAAAAATAAGGGACTTAATTGTAAGTGCTCATCATCAGCGTGTTGATGGTAACTGATATAAACAGTGGGCGCGCTGTGTTGAATGCGTTGAGTGATGTGCTGAGCGAAATGAAATTCTCGTTCACTGCTGGATTGTGGCATATGACATTGGCGTTGTAATGGCAAAGGTAAAAATGGGTTGGGTTGCGGGGGACTTGGCCATTGTTTATCATCCATTCCCATCACCCAGCACTGATCAAAATATAATCCACTGGCTTCTAATAGTCCTAATACTTGAATTTGGTTAGGATGCGATTTCGGTTGGAATACGGTTTTTTTCAGCATTAAGCATAATTTTTCCTGAGCACGTTCTAGCGTAAAACTATTTTGCAGGCCTGCTAATTGTGAAAATTCGTTTAAAACTTCATAAAATTTTTCGACAGTTTGGCTTTCATGAGAATTTAATTCACGAAGACCAGGCCATCCCCACAAGGTTAAGATGGTTCGCCAATAAACAATAAAATCGAGTGGTTGAGAGGGAACAGGTGTGCTGCGACGAAAGTGTTGGTAGCGTTCTAAACAGTCGGCAAACTCGGGACTATATGAAAAAACATGATCGTCGTTAGTGATTTCTTGCTTTGCGTAATCAATAATTTTTTGATAAGGCAATTCATTTAACTCTAATTCGCGTAAGCGCGCGTCTAAATTCGCACGAGTGAAAGCTTCTGATCGGGCACCTTTTAGATAAGGACTCAGTAATATTTCACGCAAGCTTGTTAATGTTAACGCAGAATCAGGCAAATTTAATAAGGTTAATGCTATTTTACACAGTGGATAGCTTGCTAAATTTTTTCCTGCCGAAATATTAACGGGCATGAGGGCAGAATCATCCAAATCGATGGTTAGTGAGTTTGTGGATGGGGGCAAACTCCACAGCTGTTCACGAAACAGTTGTAATAAGTCATCACGTTCATCTTCAAGATTTGGCACAATGCAGGCAAGAGATTGATGAGGATCGCGGGCTAATTGGCTTAATGCCCAGGCCACCATGCTGCGCATTTCCTGTTGTTTATCGACAAAGGCCAGCGATTGACATTGAGTGGAAGTGAGAGAGGATTTTAATTCTGTGACGGTTTTACCAAGCGATCGCCAGTAGAGTATTACATTTTCTAGGGCGGGTGAAAGTTGATCAAATCCACATAAATAAATGGTGTTTTGTTTCACCCAAGTTTTCGTTTTGGGAATGGTGAGTAATTCGGCGATAAGACAATGGGGGTCTTGCCAGTGATGTTGTGTTAATAATTGTTGATAAGCGTTAGCCCAGGTTAAAAAGGCGCTGCAATCGATATTGTCTGCTTCTATTGTCGATAATGGGATTTGCCAATCGGCGATTAAACGCCACGCGCTTTGCGCTTGCTCTGCTGTTTCATTGAGTTGTATTAATTCATGAGCATGCGTGGATTTGGCAATAATATCTAGCCATAAATGCAAAGTTTGATGAGGGGTTAATAAAAGTTTGGGGGGAAGTAAGCCCACTTCGTGGCATTCTTTCCAAGTTTGTTCCAACCAGGTATTCAACGCCAAGATAGACGCGGTTGGCCAAATGGGATTGGATTGGCCTTGATACTCTGCAAACGCAAAATGCAAGCTTGCTGCTAAACGTTGGGTCGCGCAGAGCACAAGAGCTGGTGTGTGGCTCAGCGTATTAAATAGCGATTGGTATTGCGCCATCATCATAGCAGCAGTCTCTGGGGTTATTTTGCGTTCAAGAACGAGATTGTCGGGGTTGAAGGCTGGTTTGTCTACTGTAATTTTTTCAAGAGTCGAAATGAGGATTGCGCAGGCGTTTAATTTTATCTGAACGTTTGGTAGAAGTAATCATGGATAAAAGTTGGTTTAAAGCTTGCATAAACCAATCCGTGTATGAAATGCGTAAACTTATTCACTTTTTTTCACAAGTCTCTGAAAGTGCCGCAAATTTATTATGACATTGTGAGGTACGCCAGATTAGACCAAAATAAAGTCAAATACTTAGCGTAACTTATTGATTATTCGATATAAATATTGAGTGTTCAAAAAATGAACAATTTGACATGAGGTCAACAAAATCAGTCGATGGGGCGATTTTTTGACGTCATTTCCACAAACTTATCCACAGCTTCTGTGAATAAATGAAGGGCTGCTCGTTTGCGGTACGCTGAAAAATCTCCCTAACGCTTGTGAGACATTTACCACTTGCACCTTGCGAAGAGATGCGGATAATATGTCTATCTTTTCGCACCGCCAAGTGCGATAACAGAGAAGAAGGGAGACAGCATTACGATGGAACCGTCTGCGGAAAATGGATTTAACGAATTAATGAAAAATGGCAGTGAAATTGCCGAGAAAACGTATCAAGTGCTCAATCAATTCATGTCGCGCTGGCAAGAAGGCCAAATGGGCGTAGGTTGGAATGATTTTGCCGTGCTTGGGAAGTTGTATCAAGATTATCTCCAGAATCTGTGGTCAGATCCTAATAAGTTATTCGCGCAACAAATGGCGTATTGGCAAAGCATGATGGGGTTATGGCAAAACATGACCTTGGCTTGGTTGGGCGAAAAAGTAGAACCTGTCATTCAACCCTCCGTAACTGATAAACGGTTTCGTGATACGCAATGGGATAATATTCCACTGTTTGCCTTTATCAAACAAGCCTATTTAATTTTTGCTCAACATGCTCAAGAATCGGTGGCGAAAGTTCAAGGCTTAGATGCTAAGCGCAAAAACCAATTAGCTTTTTTTACCCAGCAATTTGTGAATGCGATGTCGCCCAGTAATTTTATTCTGACTAACCCACAAGTATTAAATGCTACTTTACACAGTAAAGGCGAAAATTTAGTGAATGGGTTAAATAATATGCTAGAAGATTTAGCGAAAAATACTCAAGGGGCATTTACCATATCCATGACCGATATGCAGGCTTTTAGCATTGGAAAAAATATTGCAACAACCTCAGGGAGTGTGGTTTGGCAAAATGATTTATTGCAATTAATTCAATATCACCCCACCAGCAAAGAGGTTTATCAAAAACCCTTATTAATTATTCCACCGTGGATTAATAAATATTATATTTTAGATTTGCAACCTGAAAACTCACTGGTGAAATATTTAGTGGATCAAGGATTCACGGTATTCATGATTTCGTGGGTAAACCCGACTGAGCATCACCGTGATAAAGATTTTGCATCGTACCTGGCAGAAGGATCGCTGGCGGCAATTCAACAAATCATTAAACTGTGCGATGAAAAAACCATTAACGTGGTAGGGTATTGTATTGGCGGCACGTTATTGTCAGCAACGCTTGCACATTTAGCGGTTAAAAAGCAACAATGGGTTAATTCGGCAACTTATTTCGCGACGATGATTGATTTTAGCGAGCCTGGTGATCTCGGCGTATTTATCGATGAAGAACAAATTCAACAATTAGAAAAACTCATGAGTGAAAAGGGCTTTTTGCCCGGTGCAGCGATGGCTACATCGTTTAATATGCTTCGCTCTAATGAATTAATTTGGTCGTATTATATTAATAATTATTTAATGGGTAACGAACCTTTTCCGTTCGATTTATTATATTGGAATTGCGACAACACCAATTTACCGGCAAAAATGCACAGTTTTTATTTGCGGAAAATGTATTTGGAAAATGTTTTTTGTCAGCCTAACGGGGTGACGTTATTAGATACACCACTTGATATCCAAAAAATTACTGTTCCTGCGATGTTTATTTCGGCAGAGGGCGATCACATTGCCCCGTGGAAATCGACGTATCTTGGCGCATTATTACATCAGGGTGAGACTGAATTTGTCTTAAGTAGTTCAGGTCATATCGCAGGAATTGTCAATCCGCCGGTTAAGAAAAAATACGCGCACTGGATTAATAAAACCTTACCAAGCGATTCCATGGAATGGTTTTCTAAAGCGAAAGAATGCGAAGGATCGTGGTGGCCTTATTGGGTGAAATGGTTAAGTAAACAAAGTGGCGATAAAATTCCTGCGCGTAAAATCGGTTGTGGTAAAGTCACTGAGCTCGAGCCTGCACCCGGATCTTATGTCAAAGCGGTCGCGAAGAGGGTTGAGTGAGATTATTAAGATGATACCGAACCCGATCGCTATGATGAATTCCAGGTGAACAAATTAAATTTCAAAGCGCTCATAAAACAAGTTGACTAAATACGCACTTTGTAAGAAGATATGTTTTTATCAATAATTAAAATAAGGTAATTTATCATTATGTTTGGAGATATTCCTTGCCTAACGCCATCAGAACTGGTTGAACGTCTTGTTGTAGGTATTGCAGGAGGCGCTTTTGCTTCAACTCTGGGAAGTTTCATGTTCAGAGTTCTAGGCCATATTAGTCATAGTTCACCACAACAAATCGAAGGATTAAGTGAAATGGGTGGGTATCTTGGAGGTACGCTAGGTTTTTTGGCGGGGCAAATAGTGGTATCTCAACAGAATAATCGTAATCCTCGTAGACGATAAACACTGTTAGCCAGATATAAAACTCGATAATAAAAATAAAAAGGTGACTTCTATGTGTACTTGTTTCTGCCGATTCTTTTGCCCTCATAACGATAATAATGCAAGGCCGCGTGAGAACTTGCTGCCGTGGTATGGTTTTACTGTAGCGGGTGGTGTTATTGGCGGTGTTATAGGGCTTTTCTTGAGCGGTCCCCCGAAGATAGCTTAGCTCACAATTATAATGAATACTCATTAAACTTAATTATAGGCGGAGCTCTGACCGGCGCTATTTGTTCAGGCGCGGTTACAGCATGGGGTATGCTTACCCACCATGAAGAACACCGTAACAATAGACTCGGAGTTTAACTCTAAGTCATTTCATTTTATTTTACTAAGGTTCAGGGGTTGCTATAAATAAAAAATCACTAATAACACACTCGCTACAATTAACGTATATTTCGTCAGTCGAAACAGGGGTGGGTTTTTACGCTTGATTTTAGTTAATCCGTTTTTAATCGCGTGAATATAGCGATAAAACCGATTGATGCCGCCGGTGTCATCGTTGTTGAGATTAGGGGATGATGCGGCTGACATCACGTATTTTCCAAAGATATAATTAAACGCACGCATAAAACGGGTGTGAAGGGGGCGTTCAATATCGCAGAAAAAAATCAAGCGAGGTTTATCGGTGTGATTATAAGCATAGTGCAGATAGGTTTCATCGAAAATCACATCTTCGCCATCGCGCCAGGAATAGGGGACGCCATCGACAAAAATTTTACAGTCATCGGAATTGGGTGTGGCCAAACCCAAATGATAACGCAAGGAACCCGCATAAGGATCGCGATGTTTGGTTAATTCACCGTGTGGAGGCAAATACGCAAACATCGCAGCTTTAATATAAGGGATCTGTTTGACGAGTTCGCAGGTTTTAGGGCAATGCCGTAACGCAGAAGGATGTTGGTAATGATACCATTTAATATAAAAACGCGACCAGCCTCGTTTTAAAAATGAATTAAATCCCACATCATCATTTCGTTCTTTTTGTTCAATATAACCTTGTTGGAGTAAGGCCATACCCTCATCGCGAATAATTTCATAATTTTCTTTTAATGCATTTAATTCTTTAAATAAACTGCGATCGCAATACGCTTGGCGGGGCACGGCTGAAAACAAATACATCAGGGCGTTAATCGGAGCTAGTGCCGCGCTGTGATTAAATAATTGGCGACGAAACGCTAATCGATCTTTGCCGCGAAAATGTTGATAGCAAATGGAACCTAAAAAAACTGCAATAGTGATCGTTTTTATATTAATAAACGCAGGTAAGGCGATGACCATGGCAATTTACTCACTGGATTTTTTGCGCATGTTAACAGGAATACGCCTATTCGCCAATGACTGGATGAACAGAGCATTAGAGTTTTGTGGCCAGTGCTCTCACATGCGCACGATGATTAAAGCTCGAACAAAATTCAACCTTAAAACCCTGGCGTGTTAAGAATTGAGTTAATGAAGTAGGGGTGAAATACCACAGATGCCCAGGTGGGCTGAAATATTTCCAGCTCAGTCCCTGACGCTTAGCTTTGGGATGAGACACACAGGGCATGACTAAATAAAACTTCCCGCCGGTTTTTAATACGCGCTTAATTTCATGGAGAGTGGTTTCAAGATTTTGCACGTGTTCAATGACGTGATAGGCCACGATAAAATCGAAGCGGCTATCTGGAAATGTCATGTTCATGACATCCATTACCTGGGCATTCAACCCCCCTTGAGTCCGTGCGAAATTAACACACGCTTCAGAGTAATCGATGCCTTCCGCAATAATCGATTTGTCGTTGGCAACAGCTTTGAGTAATTCACCGCGATTACAACCAATTTCTAACATGTGCATAGGTCTTGCCTTGCAAATGTGTTTATACCACATCGCGAGTAGTTTATAGCGTAAAATACGGCGCCATTTAAAGCTTAAATTACCTTCATCTGTATAAACGGTATTATAAAACGTGGTGAGTTTTTCGGTGCTGGGGATATTTTTAACGTAAACTTGTTCGCACTGCTGACATTTCATCAGCTGATATCCGTCCATTACCGTGAAATCAGATTGCTGAGTGGCCAGTAAACAGGCTGGACAATGATTTAAAACGTACCCACTTGCCATTTAACTATCCTAGAAATTTTAATTGACGTGCATCCTATCATCGTATGATCCGAGCGTCAAAATAAAAATTTGGTTGTGTATTGACGCAGTTTATATGTATCTATATAGTACGCATGTAAAAATTTGAGATAATATCATGCTTAGAAATAATCAAAATCTACAACCTGCAGTTGATATCAATGATTTAATAAGAGACTTATGCAGAACAGTTTATGTTAGCGCTATGGGTTTGGGACTAGGAGGAATTGCCGGGGAACTGATATTTTCTTTGTATGCTTATGCTGCTGGTGTTTCCGATCATGAATTAGAAGATTATAGAGCTTTTGGTCGAAGGGCTGGAGGAATTGTTGGTACGGTAGTTGCGAATTGTCAAGAATATTATCAACGGCATCGGCCAGGGCATTGACATTATACAAATTTAATATTTCTGTGCACTCCCTGTATCGTAATATCTATCATCAAGCTCAATAAAGAAACCCGAAAAAAAACAAAGGGATGGTATTTTTACCAGCCAGTGTAATGCCATCTTTAATGAGAAAAGCAGGATTTTCAGTTTCTTTAAGTTGTTTAGCCGTTTTATTTTTCCCGCCAATTTCAAAAACATGAGAATGGGTATGGTAATCGCCGGTTTTGGAATAATACACGGGCTCGCGAGCGTCTCGTGTGGTTTGAATAAAATAAAGCTCACGTAATGTTCCTAGATTTAAATGATCATTCACCACTTGCTGGAAAGTGTAAAGTAAAGTTGTATTATGCAAAAATAATTTTTGTGGTTTGCGTAAGTATTGATTACCAGCTTCGGAAGGATAGATCAACTGAACTAAGCCAACTTTTTCTAAAATGGTGAGATAATTAAAAACAGTTTGATGGGAAACATCTAAATTTTTGGCAATATTATTAGTATTAACTTCACCAGGTGGTATAGTAGCTAAATAACTGAGTATTTTCCGAAACAAATACAAATTATGGGTTTTTAAATCATAATAATTCGGGATATCTTCAAAAATAATTTTTTCAATCACCCGCATCACTCGCTCATAATAACTGTGGGGATCGTCAAAAACAAAAGGATAATAGCCATAAGCCAAGTAGTGTTTAAAATAACCTAAGACGGTATGAATAGAGCCAAGATGATTAAATTTTTTCGGATCATCGATTAATGAAGCAAATTCAATATGTTGATGGTCACTTCGTGTCGCGAAATTGAGATATTCTCGGAAGGACATTCCTGGCAAATAATACAGTTTAGCGCGTCGAGACAGATCATGACTGCCTTGAGTAATTTCCAGCATAGAGCTACCAGAATAAATAATTTTAATATCAGGAAAGGCATCGTATAAATTTTTTAATTCTTGATTCCAGTTATTATATTTATGAATTTCATCAATAAAAAAAATCCGGTAGCCCTCCAGTTGATATAAATCGTTAATAAATTCTAATAGAGTGGTTTGTCGAAAATACACGGAATCGGCAGAAAAATAAAATACTTGCTGAGTACTAGCCAGATTTTCTTTAATATACTGCAACATTAATGTGGTTTTACCCACTCCGCGAGGGCCAACAATGCCTGTTAGGCGATGCAAACGCAAGTGAGTGTATAAATAACGTTTACACGATAATGAGGTGTGATCCAGCAAACGGTGAAAGGTTTCCGTCAGGAAGTTATCCAATTTAAGTGTACTCTAATATTATTTAGTATAAATTAAAGTATACTTTAATCATAGGCAAGTAGCAAACCTCTATAACGCATTATTATCCACTTCACCCGACCGAATGCGAATGGCTTTTTCTATAGTATAGACAATGATTTTGCCATCACCGACTTTACCGGTGCGCCCTGTTTTTACAATAATGTCTAGACAATCGTCTAAGCGTTCATCGTCAATAATGATTTCCATTTTAATTTTAGGGAGATAATTATCATGAAACTCCGTACCGCGATAGACTTGGCGTTGACTTTTTTGTTCGCCAATCCCGTAGACTTCAACGAGGGTCATGCCAGTAATGCCAATCTCGGCTAATTTTTGGCGGATTTCTTCTAACTTGGCGCGACGAACCACGGCCTCAATTTTTTTCATGCGATTATTCCTTTAAATCCCGACGTAATAGGGTAACGACGATCACGCCCGAACGCTCTGCTACTAATGCGGATCCCTGGCGGTGATTGACGGCGTTTATATTCATTGCGATCAATTAATCCACAAACTTTTTTTACCACTTCTGCCTCAATTCCTTTCGCTATAATATCAGTTTGGCTTAAATCCTGCTCGACATAATCGGCAATGATAGCATCTAAAATCGGATAGGGAGGTAAACTTTGTTCATCGGTTTGATCGGGCGCTAATTCGGCGGAAGGTGGGCGAGTGATGACGCGTTCAGGAATCACATACTGTTGTTGATTGCGCCAATTTACTAATTCGTAGACCGTGGTTTTATAAACATCTTTTAATACCGCGAGCGCTCCTGCAGTATCGCCGTATAAGGTGGCGTAACCTACGGCGGTTTCACTTTTATTACTAGTAGTTAGCACTAATTTTCCCGTTTTATTAGAAATGGCCATTAGCAACGTGCCACGAATACGAGATTGTAAATTTTGTTCGGTTAAATCGGGAGGTAATTCTTCAAAACGTGGGGCAAGTGCCGTTAAAAATGACTGAAACAGAGGTTCAATATCAATGATGCTATGCTCGATTTTTAAATTATTCGCGATTAAAACAGCATCTTCCACACTCATGGTAGAGGTATACCGTGAAGGCATTAAAACGGCTTCGACATTTTCAGCACCTAACGCATCGACGGCAATGCAAATTGTTAAGGCGGAATCTATGCCACCCGATAATCCTACCAACGCACCTCGTGCTTTATTTTTTCGACAATAATCGCGCACGCCCATGACTAATGCTTGATAAATTTTTTCATGATCATCAATGGGCTTAGCTAACATGGAGGAACTAAGGGTTAAAGCGGGCTTTAATTGACAATCGATAAGGAGTAATTTTTCTTGAAAAAAACCCGCATGGGCGATTAATTTTCCATGTTGATCTAACACCATCGAGCCGCCATCAAAAATAAACTCATCTTGGCCACCAACCCAATGTGAATAAAGTATGGGTAAATGATTTTCTTGAATACGTTGTTGCAAAATATGTTGGCGCTGTTGATCTTTTTCCAAACTAAAGGGTGATGCATTGGGGCTTAAAATAAGATCGGCTCCTGCGGCTTTGGTGGCAGCGAGAGGTTCTTTAGACCATAAATCTTCGCAAATCAGAATACCTAAGTTGACTCCGCGATAGGGGATCACACAGGGTTGATGACCTACGTCGAAATAACGTTTCTCATCGAAGACATTGTAATTAGGTAGGCATTGTTTGTGATAAATCGTGTGGATTTGACCTTGATGTAAAACAAATGCTGCGTTATATAATTGGTCATGAATTTGCTGAGGTGCGCCCAGGATCACCATGAGTTGTGGTGCGACTGTGGCAATTTTTGCAATCATCTGGTTAATTTGTTGATGCAGTTCAGGACGTAATAATAAGTCTTCAGGAGGGTAGCCACATAAAGTTAATTCAGGAAAAACCATAATATCGACGTTTAATTCTTCTGACTGGCGCAGCCAAGTCATAACATTTTCTGCATTGAAGGCCACATCGCCGACCATAAAATTCATTTGGGCGAGAGCTATACGTAAATTTTCACTCATTTATTTATCCTATCCACTATAATTATGCTAAGACTCTTATAGAGCCTGTTCAAAGTCTTCAAGCTTGAGTCAGAAAGTGTCGATTTTTGAGCACCGGAGCGCATTACACGTCAGTAAATGAGCACCGGAGCACAGAAAATCGGCAGTTTAGGGCCAAGATTGGAGACTTTGAACAGGCTCTTAAGTTGTGATTATAATTTGATCGCGTTAAGGTGCAAAGGATCTCATGCAAACTCAACCCGTACAATTGCATCAACAAACCCCTTGGGTAAAAATGCCAGCTTGGAATGCACTGTATATATTTAATGGTTATCGTTTAGCGTTGGCGGCAGGCTTATTATTAATTATATATTTTAATCACGATTTTTTTCCCCAGGCTATAAATCATCGGCAGTCGATTTTAATTTTGTTATGGGTTTATTTAAGTTTTGCCCTGCTGAGTATGGTGATGACGGTATTGCGACGTCCTAGTTTTTCGCTTCAAGTCATTTTGCCGGTCTTATTCGATATTTTTATTTTAACCATGGTATTGCATACGAGTCGCGCAGAAATTGCAATTTTAGGTATTTTAATGAATGCCTCCATCGCGGGCGGGAGTATTTTAACTGAAGGTCGCACCTCAATATTTTTTGCAGCCATTGCCAGTTTAAGTATTTTATTCGAACATGCCTATTCATTAATGGGTGGATCGGCTTTAGATGTCAATTATATGGAAGTGGGAATCGTCGGGTTAACTTTTTTTGCAACGGCAATACTCGGTCATACCCTTTCAAAAAAATTACGTGCCACCGAGGCGATTGCTTCTCAACAAGGTAAAGATTTAGCCTATATTTCTGAAATTAATCAGTATATCGTTCAACAAATTCGCTCGGGAATTATGGTGGTAAATTGTCGTCAAGAAATTGAAATGATTAACCATAGCGCACAAAAATTATTATTTCTCACTCAAGATGCTTTAGGAAAACCATTAAAAGCAGTTATTCCTGTTCTCGCTGACTTATTTTCGCAATGGCAAGCATATCGTGCCGCGCCTATTCCACCATTCCAATTGGATGAGCACGCCAATTTAATTAGTCCGCAATTTATTGATGTCGGTGATGAGGGTAAAGGGGTGGTGATATTTTTAGATGATTTAAGTTTAGCAACCCAACAAGCCCAACAACTTAAATTAGCAGCCCTTGGACGTTTATCGGCGAGTATTGCGCATGAAATTCGTAATCCGTTGGGGGCAGTGAGCCATGCGGCGCAACTATTAGAAGAATCATCACAATTAACTTCCCAAGATAAACGTTTATTACAAATTATCCGTCAACACGCCGATCGCATGAATCAAATTATTAAAAATGTTTTACAATTATCAAAACGCAGCACACAGGATCTTACCGCTTATCCCTTATCGCCCTGGATTAATGAATTTTTTGCAAGTTATCAACAAACACATCATCCTGATGCCATTATCGACATTGAAATCACCGAAAAACAGTTACCAGTTTATTTTGATTTAAGTCAATTAAGCCAAATTTTAACGAATTTATGTGATAATGGCTTACGATATAGTTATCAAGCATCGGGACAAAAACGTATCAAGATTATTGCAGGGATCGAAAAATACGAAAATTACGCTTATATTGATATTATCGATTTTGGCGATGGAATTGAAACTCATCAATTAGATCATTTATTCGAACCATTTTTCACGACAGAGCAACAAGGAACAGGACTGGGATTATATATTGCTAAAGAATTATGTGAAGTCAATCATGCTAATTTAAAATATTATGATTTAACAACTGGCGAAAGTTGTTTTCGGATTTACTGGTCGCTTAAAGACAATGCTTGAAAATATCGTAAGAAAGTTACAATTAAGGATAGACTATGACAACACCTCTGGCATTAATTATTGATGATGAACCTGATATTCGTGAATTATTAAGCTTAACCTTAACGCAAATGGGTGTGGAGGTGAACGATGTCGCCACGATTAGCGAAGCAAAAACGTTATTATTAAAAAAAACCGTTAATGTATGTTTTACCGATATGCGTTTACCCGATGGCAATGGCTTAGAACTCGTAGAGTTTATTCAGCAACACTGTCCTTTTGTGCCTGTGGCCGTAATTACGGCTTATGGCAATATGGAATTAGCGATTACTGCACTGAAAACGGGCGCCTTCGATTTTATTTCTAAACCCATTGATTTAGGTAATTTACGTAGGTTGGTGCGCCAAGCGCTACAATTAAAGGATGAACATAAAGTAGATGATTTCTCCCAATATGGTTTATTGGGAGAAACTCCGCCAATTAAACAATTGGTCACTACCATTCGTAAATTATCACGCAGTCAAGCACCTGTATATATCAGTGGTGAATCGGGCACGGGAAAAGAATTAGTGGCAAAATTAATTCATGAACTAGGGCCAAGACAGCAAGCTCCTTTTGTTCCAGTGAATTGTGGTGCCATTCCCGAGCATCTTATGGAAAGTGAATTTTTCGGTCATAAAAAAGGAAGTTTTACTGGAGCAGTGAGCGATAAACAGGGATTATTTCAAGCGGCGCATGGTGGTACATTATTTTTAGATGAAGTAGCCGATTTACCGATGAATATGCAAGTAAAATTATTACGCGCCATTCAAGAAAAAGCAATCCGTCCCATTGGCCATGCGCAAGAAATCGCTGTGGATGTCAGAATTTTAAGTGCCACGCATAAAAATTTACCTAAACTCGTGCACGAAAATCATTTTCGTCAAGATTTATTTTATCGGGTCAATGTCATTGAGTTACATGTGCCGAGTTTACAAGAACGTCAAGCGGATATTCCTTTATTAGCTGAACATGTTTTAGAAAAATTAGCAAAGCGTGCGCGGGTGAGTAAACCTAAATTATCAGCCACGGCATTAACTGCATTAAACCACTATGCTTTTCCAGGTAATATTCGTGAATTAGAAAATATTTTAGAACGCGCGATGACCTTATGTGAAAATAATCTAATTACGCCAGACGATTTGCAATTAAGAGTAATGAGCGAGGATGTGAATAGCCTATCTACTCCCAGCTTAAATTCTGATTTACCATTGGAACCTTATCTTGATGAAATTGAAAAACAAAAAATTTTGGCAACGCTCAATAAAACTCAAGGAAATAAAACGCGCGCCGCGAAATTATTAGGTATTACTTTACGCGCCTTGCGCTATCGTTTAGAAAAACTGGGAATTAGTTAAAGGCTATTTAAAATCTTGTTATTTTTTCTGCGCAGAGGCCCAAAAATCGCCACTTTATGGCGCAAAGTCTGAAATGTTGAACAGGTGTGCAATGAAGGAAATATACCGCTTTTTGTCACTTGTTGTTTAGCGATTAATTTTATAACGTAAGTCGTAAGCAGCATTGACAAAAGGAAATCAAAATGACGATTCGTCAGGCTGCTGCATTTACGTTATTAGAAACATTAATCACAATTACGATTTTAGGTATTTTGTGTTCAGTGCTGATTCCGAGTTTTTATCATGCCAAACAACGACACGATCAACAATTAGCGATCCGAGAATTGCTATACACCATCAATTTAGCGCGTAGTTTGGCGTTATCGAAGGGTACGGCTATTACTCTTTGCCCCACGTTAAATGGCTGGGATTGTGAAGCGCAGTGGGCATTAAAACGAATGATATTTGTTGATCATAACCACAATCATCGTCGCGATCCCTCAGAACCACTTTTACAAGAGATGCCAATAATACGCCATTATCAGATAACATTGTCGAGTTTGGGTTCTAAATCCTATTTAATCTTCGATCCCAGTGGCAAACTCTACGGCGGTGCTGGACGTTTTGCACTCTGTTACGGTAAAACGGATACGTCACAGGATGTTAGGCTCATCTTTAATCGCTTAGGACGTACTCGTTGGGTTCTCGGTAATGCCGATTGCCAGAAATAGTCTTACAAATAGCATATATAGTCTATACTTAAAGATACTCTTATCCCTTATTTCGAAAAAACCAGTGAAGATGAAATTTTGTAAAGGTTTTACATTACTCGAAGCGTTGGTCACGGTTACCATTGCCGGCATTCTCTTGGCTGCCGGTGTGCCGGCGATGCGTTCAACGTTGCAAAATAACCGTTCTTACATGGCAGCTAAGGAATTTGTCACCATGGCCCAGTACGCGCGTTATGAGGCCATTAAGCGGGGGGTACCCGTTTCCTTGTGCGCAGCCGATCCCAATAATTTTGGTCTATGTGTCGAGGATGGTAATTATTTGATTGACGAAAGTTGGAGTAATGGTTGGCTTATCTTTATCGACGCCACAAGCAGTGGCCAAGTGGCAGCCGCGGGTGATGTATTAAAAATTCGCCCAGGATTGAGTACCACTGCCTTAGTCCAATCGACAGCTCGCCGCATTACTTACGATCGCGATGGCTTTCCAACCGCAGGCACTGTCGATTTTACCTTTCAAGCGCCAGGCTGTGTAGGGCAAAATGGGCGGATTGTATCCATTACGCCAAGTGGTAGAACCTCGGTGGCACTGAGTAATTGCAGTTAATGTTTTGCTTTAACGACACGACGCCGTTGCCATATATCCACGCCCAACATCATTAAAAAACTGATGAGGCAAATACTCATGGCCGTGATATCAATAGGCTCTGCAATTTCTGCCAAAATGCAAAAAATTACTAGAGGATAACATAATAAACGCGTGCGTGAATTAAATACAATTAAGGCAAATATGGCAAAAATAGCCGGAATAATTGTAAGCATGATTCAGTCCTTTGATCACGTTTTATCAGTAGATTTAACTAAGTATAGCTGATATTGCAAGAGATAAAAATTTTAGGTTTTGGCGTCGCGCTAACGCTGCAAAAGATATATTCAGTATACGCTTTTGAGTATTTTTATACTTAGTGCCTCACTAATAATGTAAGCCTATGGAGGCTATTTTTATTCAATCAAATGCGTGATTTTTTTATTAAATCCAAAGGCTACCAGTGTAATTAATGTAATAAAGCTGGCGATGAGCAAAAATGAATTGGCATAATAATGCGTTTCTAAATGGAAATGATTGATCACTAAATGTGAACCATTGGCCAATAAACTACTTAAATATCCACCAAATGCCATAAATAAATACCACGCTCCCATCATAATGCTAGTAACATTTTTGGGGGCAATATCACTAATGGTAGCGAGCATGATAGGAGTAATCGCGAGTTCTCCCATGCCCAGCAAAAAGATGCCGAATAAAATAAAGCTAATTACATAGGGCAGGGAAGCGGCAAGTGCGAAACAAAAAATGCCTAAACTTGCACAGATTAAACCAAAATTAAATTTATGGATAATAGAAATAGGGCATTGACGTTTTTCGTAATATTTCCACAGATAATTTAATAAAGGTGCAGAAAAAATAACAAAGGCGCAATAGAGAGCGCTAAAGGCATTGGCGGATAATTTAGTGTGAATGATCCCCGTTTGAATTTTGTTACTAATAAATAAGGTAATGGTGATGCCAATTTGAAAAGCCGCCGTGTAATAAATCATACCTAAAAAACATAAAATTAATATTGCAACAATATGTTTCCGCTCTTGCTGATAATGTTGAAAAACTATCCAGCCTAAATAGATCAGCGCTAGCAAAAATAATAGTAAGATAATGGGAGTAATAAGCCAAAGGGTATTCAATAAAACGCTTAAGAAAAAAATGAGCAAGCCAATTAACCCGAGAAAAGATACTTTTCGCGAGAAAGCAAAAATGGGTTCATTTAATTTAATAAAGTGTAAGAAAGGCAATAGAGCTATAAGTGTTATTAATAAACCAATACCATTCATTAAAAAACAGATATTCCAATCGTGGTAATAAATAGCCAAGCTATAGAGTAGCGGGCTTAATGAACCTCCAACATTAATGGTGAGATATAAGATAGTGTAAGTTAGTTCTTTATTTGCTTTGGCAACTTTTAACTCTTGTAATATTCCTAATAATCGTGAAGAACTGCTTTTAAAAAAACCCATGCCAACAATAAAAAGTGTTAAGCCCAAGGTGAAGCAGTAATAATGATACGAGAGCATAATGATATTGCCAAGCACAGTTAAACCAAGCCCCAACAGCAATGCCATTTTAATTCCCAACACTTGATCGGCGGCAATTCCGCCGAGAATAGGCATGGTGTAAATGATAGCGACATAGGCACCGTATAATAAAATGCTGTCCTGATTTGAAAAATGAAATACGTGATTGAGATATAGAACCAGCACGGTTTGAATACCGTAGTAGGCAAAAGTAATCCAAAAATTACCTAGGATTAACAAGGCATTGACGATGCTATGTTTGTTTACCATAAAACCTTCTGTAGGTTGCGCTATTTCTGAGAGTAAGTCTAAGGCTAATGCCAGAGTCAAGCAAGTACAGGTTTGCTGGGGGTGATTTTATTGGTTGATTAAGATCATTTTCATTTGCAGTCAAAATAGGTATACTTTGCAGTGAAAAACATCATGTAGGATTTTTAGCAGGGATTCATCGAGTAGTTAAATGACAGAGATATATCATAATAAATTTATCCAAGAAATAACTTGGGATGAGGCAAGGCCATCCTTGCATAAATTACAACCCGAATTAACCAACATTATCGACAAAATAGGACCAAGTAGGGAGCACACTTTTTTTAAGGTGCGTTATTATTATGGGATGAATATTCTTAAGCATGGGATATTTTATTTACCGAAAGATAATGGAGAGTTAAAACCATTAACAGATTTTCCCCCAGAAATTCGGAGTAAATTAGATTATAACTTATATTCAAATCCGGTTACGGCTATTTTAAATAATTCGGTGGAATTGTTTTTAAGTTTTGAAGATCGAGTAATCCCTCTTTATAGTTTAATTCACTCAGGTAAAGTGTTTGGCGCATGGCGTGTCACTAAAAAAAAACATACTCATCATCCTAAGTTTATTTGGGACATGACGGCTGGGGCGCGTTCGATCTTTATGTTGCCTAAAATTCAAAAAGCAGTTCAGCACACTAATTTAATTAAACGTTGGAGAATTACGGCGGATGTGCCTAAACAATTGATGGATCATTGGTATATTTTCAAACAAATCGCCCAATCTCCTCACGTTCAAGACAAATGGTACACAGAGTTATTATTTTTTACCAGTCCATGGTTTGAGCACCTTGATGACTCAGCATGGGAGCCGTTCAATTATTTTATTTTAAAACAATCTTGGGAAAGTAGTGATTTTTGGCGTAGCGAATTTATTTGGAATATAGTTCTATCGCTAATCCAGCAGCGGCGCATGATTAGACCTAACGCTTATATTGCTAACATTATTAAATATTTATTGGGTATTGCTGCTGGTGCCACTCCAGGATTTGCACCGGCAGTGGATGATACCTCTGGTCCTATTGAACTCATCCAAACCGCCTATATTGAAGATTATCATTTGCAAGAATATGCGCCAATTATTATGCATCCAAAATTATTTGATTTGTATAGTGAAGATAGCGAGCCTGTGTATTATGGTTTGCAATTTCCCATTGCCTATGAATTTGCTATGAAATCCAGTGAAAGGCAAACCGTTATCTCTGAATTATACAGCACCAAATTACTCATGGATAAATATTTAAATGAAATTCGTGAAGGTAATTTTGCGCTTGAAACTACCCCTTTACACGATTTAACTGAACTCGCCGAGTTTAATTATTATCATAATGATGTTAGCGATTATCGAGGGTTATTAGAAAGTCAAGATATGCCATTAACCGATAAACGCTTTTGCTTGGATAAATTTAAGAACGATAAATTTCCCAATTCAAGTTCTTTTGTAAAAGGATGTGTGAAAATCCAGAAAAAAATAAATAATGGCTAGGATATGTTTAATTGATGTGTGTGTTTCGCTATTTGTTTACTGAGTATAAACGGTGTGCTAATGCTTAAAACTCAAGTTCTAATAAAATTAGCGCGCCCTGATAATGCTATTCTGCTGACAGAATCTCGTTGATTTTTTTACTCTCTTGCTCATTTTACTGGCTGAAAGCTGCTATGATACGTAAAAAAATCACTTGGTTATATCTCACTATAGCGAATTTTCAATACACTCTAAACTGAGTTAATTTAACCACACATTTTTATTTTTGAATTATATAGAGATTTCTGTTTCGCTGTGTTGGTGTAATGTAGGGCATGTGTTCAATGCTATTAACAGCCAGTTGCTCAGCATAGGAAGTGATTTCTTGAGGGGTGGGTAAGTAGGCATGAACACTCACTTCATTATTGACTTTAATAAGATGATCTCGATTTAACAATGCCTCCTGATTATTTTCACTACTCACAGGTGTATGAGTAGGGGAAAGTGAGTCAATAATTAATTTCCCACCGCTTTCTAATTTTTTCACTAACGATTTAATAATCAGAGGTTGTTCATATTTATTGAAGTCGCAGATCCCAGACCACAACCATAAAATAACATCAAATTTTTCCTTGGTTTGAAATAGTAAAATATCAGTATGATAGAGTTTGATAATCGAGTTGAATTGACTCTTAAGAATTTCACACATGCGTTGACTTTTTTCAACAGCTACAATACGGCCATAATAATGATGTTTTAAAAGAAAACTAATGACACGCCCGTAACCTGCCCCTACCTCAAGAATTTTTTTAGTATTTTTGATGTGATCGAAAATAAGGTTAACGTCATATCCATCCGCTATTCCTCCTTGTTGGGCTAAATTTTTCAACGTTTCGATTTCAATATCATCATAAAACGCAATATTATCTTTGTTTGCCCAAATAGAATTAGTGGGCGGTAGGGAACTTAGCGAATTTTCTTGGACCGGTGGTGTAGATATACTTTTCATATTGTTCATCTTTAAATTTAGTATAAGCATTAAGTTTTTTTGATCTGAAGCATGATTTATGTGCGTATTTTTTCTTGTGTTTGAGTTCACTAAAAACACGCTAAGTTATTCTTAACAACTTAAAAATCAAGATGCTTCATTAGTACAACATAGTAATACAAAATCAGCAAAATCACAAAGAAATATTCCTCACCATAAATTGGGTATTGTATTTATGAGAACGTTTAAACATATTCACAGGAGTCTGTGGTGAGCTTATTCGGCTAAGAATATTTCCTTCTTTCTATAGCATAAACATCTTGACTTTTGAGATATTAACCTTCTAACACAGCATTATTTAAGCTTTATCGGCATGATATGCTTGGTTTATAAGTATTTTATTCGCTTAATCAATCATCGCGATGGGGTTTCCAAGCGGGCAAATGCGATTTTCCCTCTTGGTGAGCGAGCACGAACTTTGCTCGTGCCGCTCATCATCGAAAGAATATACCGCTCGCCATCTTTTTATCCCGCATCTTGATTGGCGAGCGGTATAGAAGGCAATCAACTAAAGCCTGATGAGATCAAAGGGGGCATCCAGATGCAAGAGCATTTCCCAGGTAGAGAGCCGGATGCGCCTGAGGTAAAACGCGATTATGTTGCGTCTGATCTTACCCCACTTCAATAGACACTAAATTTATCAATATTATATTAATTTACAAAGAGTTGTCAGATAAGGTACATTATAAATAATCGGTTAAGCCGCCATAAAAGAGGCTAAATAGATAAGATAAATGATGCTTTCAAATGGATTCAACTGGGATGGTTTTTATCGTCAGAGGATGACTTCGCCCCGGCGCACTGGATAGTGGCATTTTGATGTGGTCTTCTCGAAGTATGACGATGGTCTTTAAAAATCAACGTAAAATGGGTGCATTTCAGCTTTATCATCTTGGAAAAATCGAACCACAAGGGAGTTTTCATTAAAAATGTATGATGGGGATCATATGTTTATTGAAACCTCAGAGACTATTTTGATACAAGATGTAAAAAACGTCATAAGGAGCATGGTATGAAGTCAGGGATCTTGAGTATTTTTATAATATCTTTATTGGCGATGACCGTGATCACTTATGCTAGCGTCGATCCCAAATCTCCCTGGCAAATAATGGCCTATCACGATTTAGCAATTACGCGAGAACGGTTATTAAGTAGTGTGCCAAAAACAGAAGATAAAAACACTCATTATGGATACTGGTTACAAGCAGGTTACGAGAAAGTCTTGGCGATGGTACCTAAGATAAACTCATTTTCTGGCTATATTTACGCCTTACGATTTTATTTGAATGGTTTTCGAGATTATCACACAGAAGTTGTTCCGTTATTAAAAATCATTAATCCGTCTGAAAAATGGCCTGGTTTTATTATTGGCAAAAGAGACGGTCAAATTAAAGTTGTTTATCGTGACACAACGTCAAATTTCAAACAAACACTTCCTGCTGTTGGAGCGACGTTAATCAGTTGTGACGAAACACCTGTAGAAAAATTAATTGAGAAACAACTCTTACCTTATTATCCCATGCAAAAAGATGATCCTGCGACTTGGTCAGAATATATTCCACAATTACTGATTTGGGATCAAAATCCATTTATTAATCAATTAAAAAAATGTACTTTTTTAGATGACGATCATACCAAAATTTATCATTTATCTTGGCAAGTCGTACGCAATCCTTCACCGTTATCCTTAGGTAAGTTAGATTTTCCAGAAAAAATAGATGATGCCGCTTTTGGTAAAGTACCTAAATTCACCATTACGAAATTTAAGGAAAACAGTGTTTGGATTTCCATTCCTATTTTTGCATGGGGACTACCTACAGATGGTCGCACCAGTGATCAATGGTTAACAAAAATTGCCGATCAAATTAGCCAATTTAGAAAAGCAAAATTATTGGTTTTTGATTTACGTGGCAATACGGGGGGCGATCCCATCTACATGGAACCTATTATTACTCATTTATATACCAAAAATTATTTAAGAAGTTTAGGTAAACGATTTGATTGGAATCAAGTTCAAAAAATCAATTTTTTTGCGAGTAAGAATAATTTACAACATTTTATTGAAACAAAATCGCCTAATAGCATGATTGAAGGAATGAGTAAGGCAATAAAAGAACATCAAAAAAGTTTTATTTATCAAAATCAAATTTTGTCACCGGGTTCTAAATCGCAGGTTAATCCAGTTAGTGCAAAAGTTATTTTGTTAACTGACGGTCGCTGTGCCAGTGAATGTAATAGTTTCGTGTTAGCCATGAAATCTATCCCCGGCGTTATTCAAGTAGGACGAGCTACAGCACCTGTGACCAATTCAACTTGGAACACTGTATACGTTTTCAAAGATAATGTGGCGGCGATAGTATATCCCTTAGGACAAATCCAGAGTCCAAAAATGGCTGATGGTAAAGCACTTCACCCGATTTTTGAGTATGAAGGTGATATGGGCGACACAGGTGCGCTACAACAATGGATTTGGCACCTGTATCAAGCCGGTAAACTAAACTCGTTTGTGACTCAGCAAGGATAAAATCAATTTTAAAAAAACTAGTTATAAAGAAGTATCTGGTGATGGTAAAGATATCGTGCTGATTCACGGCTGGCCTGTGATTCGCGTTATATGCAACCTATCGCAGATATACTCGTGCAGATTCGTCAGACCATACGTTATAGCAAGCTGTCGGTCAGAATTATGCCCTGTGGCGGATTGTATTATCGTCCGAGGTTAATGCGTGATTGTGCACTATCTGCGGTAATGTCTATTCCTAATTTTTTTATTACTTCTTCCCGGTAATTGATGGCAATGTCGCTTAAATCATAAGTAATTTTAGGAGAGGCTATTCTTATAAAAGAGTTATTGTTTCCAGCTATTGCTTTTTCATTTGCTGTTAATAAGCTCCATGAATCCTCTTTCCAAAAAGTCCTACCAAAAAAAGTCAAACTCACTTTTACAGAGCCTTGCTCGGTTTCCAGTGTTTGAGTAACTTGAAAATCTACTCCAGTTTGAATTTTGCTATTATCTATTCTTCCAGAGCTTTCAAGACGAGGGGAAACTTTTATACCATAATCCTTAGACACGAGATATTCCGATGCGCATTGCGGAAAAATTCTAGCTAATTCAGCAACACATTTTACAAACAAATCGAATGTATCAGGCGCGAATGCTACTAAATTTTTTCCTGCAAAAATATTTGCAATATTAGAGCAAATAATTTCTTGATCAAAATTGGTATAATCCATTATGGGATTAGCAAAATTTTTTATTTGTTCCAATTGATTATTAGAACAGGTGGGATCATGCTCTTGGTTTGAGTTGGGATGTGTCAAGTTGAGTTGTGCTAATTCATTATTAACTTCTAGAGGTGGATTGATTGCCGGTAAAAACTGTCGAATCAGTGATTGTTGACTATTTTCGTTATCTTGTTCACTTGTTTACGGTGACAAAAATCCAGATGTTCTAGATTAATCCGCAACTTATAATTAGCAACATTGCGCAACTGATTGTGTGGTACAAGCAGATATGCAACATAAAACTCATCGGCTTGTGAGCTAACTATTCTCGATTTTGGCATAATAGGGCTATTTCGGCTTAGGTTTATTCACAAAGTATAGCCGAACTTTCTAGAAGATGATTTTAATTGTCTATGTGTGCTGGTTTTTAATGAGTTTGGCGGAGAGAGAGGGATTCGAACCCTCGATACGCTATTAACGTATACACACTTTCCAGGCGTGCGCCTTCAGCCACTCGGCCATCTCTCCCGATCGTACTTGCTCATTTACTTTACATTGCCCACACATTCCACCTTCGGTGGAAGAGAGAGAGGGATGGATTCGTCATTCACTTCGTTCATTCCTCACCCTGAGCCGGTGCGATAGACTATATGAAGTTGTAGGAGAACTCAATATTTAATTGCGAATATCATTAAACAAAACAAAAAATTCTGATTTTTTTATGACTTAGCCTCAATAAAATGACTTGTGAGTAAGGCGTTCAGCCGCTAGAATGCGTGATATTTTCAGTGGAAGGGGTTAGTTATGCTAGTATTACTCGAGTTTTTAACATTATTGGGCATTGTTTGGGGATTAGCCGCCTATCAAGTGTCTAGACTCGTGTGGACGCCGGTGGTGGGGTTAACTCTGTTGGCGTTTTCCGTGTTCAGTCATTTAAGTTGGCCGGTATTAACCCTGTGTTGGTTGCTCTATTTAATTCCTGTCATCATTTTTAATGTGAGCTTTATCCGCTATGAATTAATCAGCTTACCAGTATTAAAATTTTTCCGTAAAGCCTTACCTCCTATGAGCGAAACAGAACGCGAAGCGCTAGATGCGGGCGATGTTTGGTTGGAAGGCGATTTATTTTGTGGTCGCCCCAATTGGCAACGTCTGTTTAACACTCAATACACGGTGTTAACCGCCGAAGAGCAAGCCTTTATCAATCATCAAGTTCCTGCACTCTGTAACATGTTAAACGACTGGGAAGTGGTGCACCAAGAGCACGATATTCCTGAGCGCGCATGGAACTACCTGAAAAAAGAAAAATTCTTCGGCTTGGTGATCCCAAAACAGTACGGTGGATTGGGTTTTTCGGCTTTAGCTCATGCGGCGGTCGTCACGCGACTTTCTACGCATTGTATTTCAGCTGCTGTCACCGCCATGGTGCCAAACTCCTTAGGCCCAGGTGAATTATTAGTAAAATACGGTACCGATGAACAAAAAAATTATTATCTTCCTCGTCTTGCTGCGGGTGAAGAAATTCCCTGCTTTGGATTAACTGGACCCGATTCGGGTAGTGATGCGGCGAACATGAATGATCTGGGCGTTGTGTGTCGTGGAAAATTCGAAGGCAAAGAAATGCTGGGTATTCGCTTAAATTTCGAAAAACGTTACATCACCCTCGCACCAGTGGCGACAGTCATCGGTGTTGCGTTTCGTTTAACCGATCCCGATCATCTACTCGGTGAAAAAACAGAAATTGGTATTACGCTTGCACTTTTACCAGGAGATTACCCAGGTATTCAGCACGGCGAGCGTCATTGGCCATTAGGCATGTCGTTTATGAATGGCCCTGTGCGTGGCAAAGATATCTTTGTTCCTTTTGATTGGATTATTGGTGGTAAAGAAAAAATGGGGCAGGGGTGGCGCATGTTGATGGAATGTTTATCCATCGGTCGTTCCATTTCTTTGCCGGCGATTGGTGTCGCCTGTGGGCAATTAGCCTTTCGTACAACGGGTGCCTACGCGCGCGTTCGTAAACAATTTCGCATGTCGATTGGAAATTTCGATGGCGTGCAAGAAGCCATGGGACGCATTGGTGGTTTAACCTATATTAATAATGCCGCACAAAAACTAACTTGCACCGCAGTCGATCAACACGTGAAACCCGCTGTTGTTTCAGCGATTGCTAAATTGCACTTAACCAATAATGCGCGTCAAATCATTAACGATGCTATGGATGTTCATGCCGGACGCGGCGTGCAAATTGGTCCCAACAATTACCTTGCACACGGTTATTTTGCGTTACCTATCAGCATCACCGTTGAAGGTGCAAACATTTTAACGCGTAATTTAATTATTTTTGGCCAAGGCGCTGTGCGTTGTCATCCCTTCGTGCGCGATGAAATGGCGGCAGCAAGCATCGAAAATAAAACCGAAGCGTTAGAAAAATTCGATCGCTTATTATTATCTCATATTGGGTTTACCATCAGTAATGTTGCGCGCAGCTTGTGGTATGGTATTAGTGGCGGACGTTTTATTGCTTCTCCGGTAAAAGGAAAAACTGCAAAATATCATCAACAACTCACTCGTATGAGTTGCGCTTTAGCCATGATGGCCGATTTTTCAATGATGTTTTTAGGCGGGGCATTAAAACGGAAAGAACGTTTATCCGCGCGCTTAGGTGACGTATTAAGTTATCTTTATTTAGGCAGTGCGGTATTAAAATATCACGAAAGCCAAGGTCACGCGCAAGAAGATTTACCCTTTATTCATTGGGCAATGTCGTATTGCTTATTCAATATTCAAGAAGCGTTTGCGAATTTTCTTGATAATTTTCCCATTAAAAATGTTCGTTGGTTATTTCGCCGGTTTATTTTCTTCTGGGGCAGAAGCTATGAGCCACCACGTGATTCACTCGATCGCAAAATTTCACAAATCATGATGGAACCTTCCGCCTTGCGCGATAGAATCACGGAAAGCTGTTATTTAAGCTCCGAGCCCACTAATCCCGTGCGCTTAATGGAAGAAGCCTTGCAAAAAATGGTGGCCTGCGATCCCATTCAAAAGAAAATTTATAATGCGCAACGCAATGGCGTATTGGCTCGCGATGCTCATTTTGAAGAAATCGTGCAAGCCGCGTTAAAAGCCTCGGTGATCGATGCTAACGAAGCAAAATTATTGCGAGAGTTTGAAAGCATTCGTGAACAAGTGATTGCAGTGGATGAATTTCCAGCCGATTATTTCAAGAGGAATTTAGAATCATGTCTAAACACCAAAGTCGCGTAGTCTATATTGTCGATGGCGCACGCACGCCATTTTTAAAAGCGCGCAATGCTCCAGGTGTGCTGAGTGCAGCAGATTTAGCCGTTCATTGCGCTCGCCAATTATTAGCACGCCAACCTTTTTTACCGGCGGATATTCAGGAAGTCATTACTGGCTGTATGGTGCCGAGCCAAGATGAAGCGAATATCGCTCGCATTATTGCTTTGCGTTTAGGGTGTGGAAATAAAGTTCCTGCATTCACCGTGCAACGCAATTGCGCCTCCGGTTTGCAAGCCTTAGATAATGCCTATCAAGATATTCAGCTGGGGCGACACGAATTAATTTTAGCCGGCGGTGTCGATGCCATGAGCCGTGCGCCGTTAATTTATCAACAAAAAATGGTGCAATGGTTTTTAAACATGAGCGCGGCGAAAAACTTTCGTCAACGTGTTGGGCAGTTGTTAAAAATTCATCCTGGTGCTTTATTCTCACCCATTATTGCGCTGATTCGTGGCTTGACCGATCCGGTGGTTGGCATGAATATGGGGCAAACGGCTGAAGAACTGGCTTTTCAATTTAATATTACACGCCAAGAAATGGATGAATTTGCTGCGCAATCTCATCAACGCGTATTGAATGCGCAAAAAAATCATTTCTTTAACGAAATAGTTCCACTCTATTGTCAGGATGGTTCCGTGTTAGAGCAAGATGATGGTGTGCGTGATGATAGTACAGTGGAAAAACTCGGAAAATTAAAACCGTATTTTGATCGCAAATTTGGGCAAGTCACCGCGGGTAATAGTTCACAAATTACCGATGGTGCTGCATTCTTACTGTTAGCTAGTGAAGAAGCCGTCGAAAAATATCAATTGCCGGTGATGGCAAAAATAATTGATATCGAATGGGCAGCATTGTCACCCAAAGTCATGGGATTAGGGCCGGTATATGCGGCAACTGCATTACTCAAACGTCAAAGTTTAACGAAAGACGATATCGATTTTTGGGAAATCAATGAAGCCTTTGCAGCGCAAGTTTTAGCGTGCTTAAAAGCGTGGGAAGATCCCCAATTTTGCCAGCAAGAATTAGGATTAGAAAATCCTTTAGGTAGTATTGATCGTCAAAAATTAAATGTCGATGGTGGAGCCATTGCTCTTGGGCATCCGGTGGGGGCAAGTGGAGCACGAATCGTATTGCATTTAGCCAACGTGCTTAAACAACGCCAAGGCAAATTAGGCTTAGCCAGTATTTGCATTGGTGGTGGTCAAGGCGGTGCCATGCTCATTGAAGCTGTTTAAAATAATCGAAACGATTGAATGATAAGTGAGGCGCCGACTTAGAGCGGTGAAAAAAACATTATTTATGGAGAAAGGAATGAATACATCCTATCAACATTGGCAATTACAACGTGATCAACACAATATTGTTTGGTTAACCATCGATCGCCAAAATAGTTCCGCCAACTCATTAAATAATGAAGTCTTAGATGAATTTAAATTAATTCTAGACGACATCGAAAAAAATCTCCCAGCCGGATTAATCATTCAATCGGCTAAAACCACGGGTTTTATTGTGGGAGCCGATATCGAACAATTTACGCATTTAAACAGTGTCGAAGAAGCTGTAAATTTAATTCAACACGGTCAACGAATTTTTAATCAATTAGCCCAATTAACTTGTCCTACCTTAGCATTAATCGATGGTTTTTGTTTAGGTGGCGGTTTTGAATTAGCGTTGGCTTGTCGTTATCGCGTGGCGTGTGAAGAGGCAAATACCAAAATTGGTTTACCAGAAGTGATGCTGGGTATTCATCCCGGTTGGGGTGGCACCGTGCGTTTACCTAAATTAATTGGCAGCGCGAAAGCATTACCGGTGATTTTATCCGGTCGTTTTTATGATGCGCGCAAAGCCTATAAGTTGGGAATGATTGATGCTTGTGTGCCAAAACGTCATTTAAAAAATGCCGCTCTGCATTTTATGTTAAATAAACCGCCTGCACATCGCCCAAGTAAAATGGCTGTGCTTTCTAATAGCTGGCCGCTACGTTATTGTGTTAAACAATTACAAACCCATGCGGGATTAAATCGATTTTTACTCAAGCTCCCCAAAATCGGTCACCAGTTTCGCGGTAATTTAATTAATATGATTAAACCCGAACATTATCCTGCACCATTTGCGGTAGTGAATAATTGGTATCAATATGGAGTGAATGCTAAAAATGCCGATGAGATTGAAGCACAATCCATTGGTAAATTATTATTACATCCTACTGCAAAAAATTTAGTGCGCTTATTTTTCTTAACCGAACGCTTAAAATCGCAAGCAAAATTAAAAGGCTATCAAGCCAAACGCGTGCACGTGATTGGTGCTGGCGTGATGGGTGGAGATATCGCAGCTTATTGCGCGCTGAAAGGTATGCAAGTTACCCTGCAAGATCGCGAACCAAAATTAATTGGCCCTGCAGTCAAACGCGCCCATCAATTATTTAAAAAGAAATTAAAAGATCCACGGTTAATCCAAGAAGCCATGGATCGTTTCATGCCCGATCCGCAAGGCTTATGCATTAAACAAGCGGATGTGATTATCGAAGCCATTTTTGAAAATTTAGCAGCCAAACAAGAATTATTTAAACAATTAGAAAAAATGGCAAAACCCGATGCTATATTAGCCACAAATACCTCGACAATTTTATTAGATGACATTAATTCTGTGATGAATAATCCGCAACGTTTAGTAGGAATTCATTTTTTTAATCCCGTATCTAAATTAAAATTAGTCGAAGTGATCCACGGTTCAAAAACCGCAGAAGACGTCATTAAAAAAGCGATGGCCTTTGTGGGAAAAATTGGTCATTATCCCGTAGCCGTAAAAAGCAGCCCTGGCTTTTTAGTGAATCGCATTTTAATGCCGTATTTAATGGAAGCGATGACGTTAATTCAAGAAGGTGTACCGCTCGCTGCTATCGATCAAGCGGCTGAACAGTTTGGTATGCCGATGGGTCCCGTCGAATTAATCGATAATGTGGGCTTAGACATTGGTTTAGCCGCCGCACAATATTTAACGACAGCCTTCGGTGGCGAAATCCCTGAGTTATTAAAACAAAAAGTTCAGCGCGGAGAATTAGGTAAAAAATCAGGTAAAGGTTTCTATGACTATAAAAATGGCCACGCCATAAAACCCGCATTGCCGCGCGATTATCAAGCCCCCAGCGATATTACCGATCGCTTAATCTTACGAATGATTAACGAAGCAGCCGCGTGTTTGCGTGAACACGTCGTAGCCGATGCTGATTTATTAGACGCGGCGATGATATACGGCACCGGTTTTGCTCCATTCCGCGGTGGCCCTATGCATTATTCCTCGAGCATTGGGCTAGAATCTTTTCGTGCGAAGTTACAGGCCTTAGAACAAATTTATGGAGAACGGTTTCGGGAGGATAGTGCGTGGGATGGTGTGATCTCGATCAGAGAATAAATATTATTTTATATAAACTGCCTTTATAGCGAACGCATGTTAAAATTTGGTGAGCACTTTGAAGTGTCGATCATCATTAAAAGAATATACTGCTCGCCATCTTTTTATCTCGCATCTATACTCAAAACAATTGGATTTTAGGCGAGGCGTCGAGTTAAAGATGTGAAGGAGTGTATACTAAATATATGACTGAGTAGCTTTAACTCGACAACAAAGCTTAAAATTCAAGTGTGAGGTATATATTGGTGTGCGGCATAGTATTCAAAAATCAGAGAACTACGCCTCAGTATAGTGAATTATCAATACTCCTTAATATGTCCTGGGAATTATTTAGTTTTCCTTTGTGGCGTGACTTGTGGATTTGCATCAGCAATTGTTTTATTCAGCGAGTCAATATTTAAATTTCTGAGAAATTGCAGAGAAGAATTTAATGATCTCACAAGCTCACTTTTAGTGAGACCTATTTTGCCTAGTAATGAATGTTGAGCGTGATCACGTTGCGCTTCAAAGATAAATACAAACACAGTATTAATGAGTAGGGTATTAATATTGTCTTTGCGATCATCACAAGCAGAAGAGGTAGTATGTGTTGATGTGAAATCGTGCGTGCTGAGTGTTTTTCTGAGTTCTGTGGCAACATTAAGTCTTGTTGAAGACGATGGCAGTCCCCATACGTCTCTTTGAGCAATCGTTGAGTAATAGTTTGTTATTCCTTGAACAACTAATATTTTAGTTAAGGCGTATTGTATACTTTCTTCAATTTGAGAAATGGATTTTTTTCCAATGATTACTTGCCCAAGTTGCGTTTCGAAATTTTTCAACAGACTTGTTATATTCGACTTATTCAAGGAATTTTTGAGTTTGGATAAATAGGCGTCACACGTTTTGATGAAATCATTATTTTCTGGAAATAACTTTTTGACAACTGTTAGATAGAAATGAGATGGTATAGTTTCTGGCGGTGCTTGATGGGTGAATGAGTTTGGTAAATGATAAAATTCCCCAACTATTTTCGAGCAGCAAATTACCTGTGGAATGAATTGTTTTTTAGTAGAATCAAACTCACAAAAGCTATAAAAATTACCACTATTCTGCCTTTCATAAGGATCTTCATTTTCAAGACCCTTTTCAACCATTGCTAGACTCATAGAAAGAAGATAAATTTTTTGATCCCGAATAATTAAATAAGAATATTTTTTACCCTTGGCAGGTAAAAGTTGTTTCTCTAAATTTTCAGTTTGCATTAATCGAATTAAAAAGTGTATATCTTGGTGGTAGGTTTCGTTAAGATCAATGACCAAATCATGAAGCTGAGCTTTCAGAGTTACTAGTTCTGTTTTTTTTCCATTATAAATAATAATATTTGTTTGAGCACGTTCAGAAGAAAAATCTGTTTCAAATGGGGTGGACTGAGCTTTATTAACAGGCAAGGTTAACTTACCTTGATTTGTAAACTCAGGTAGTAATTGGTTTAGAATTTGAGTTGAACCAGTCAAAGTAAACATTTCTTTTCTCAATTTAATACTTATTATTCTCACACGTCTAAAAGACGTGATTAACCTTTTCCCCCATCCCTGTGTGTCTATTAAAAAAGCAAATTCCTGAACTGAGGAATTCATTGTCAGCGATAACGCTATTTCTTTGTAATAAAATATAATTGTTTTAATGCAGCGCAGTATAGCGCGTCGGTTAGAAAAAACAATACACCTAAATAGGTTATATTCGCGTGAAAGGTGAAAAATTTTTACGAAAGTTTAAACCACATGCGGTTTTCTCCGCCCAATTGCAAGGCTAAATAGATGATAATTGGGCTGGCATATGGTACCAAAACTTGCATAACCCCATGATCTAAATGGATTAAATTCAATGCAGAGCTTATTATTGCGCTTAAACACAAGCCATAAAATCCGATTTTTCGCCAACAAAATAGCCCAATAATGCAAGCAATATTTAAAATATACAACGCACCAATGACATTCAGCATCAGGCTGGGTGAAATCCCATTTTTTAAACCTTGGCCTGCCACGAGAGCAAAGATACCCGCCATTAAAATGTTACCACTGAGCATAAGGCTTAAAATTAATGTCGCCAAAAGATTACGATGATAAGCGATAATCATGACTCACCATTTTCTATAAATTGATGTGCATATGGTATCACAATCGCGCGAGCCAGTACTATACCCAACGCACTTTAAGATGCGCCTGAAGCCAAAATCTAGGGTTAGAAATTTTCACTGATTGTCGAAGTGAGTTATCTTAATAAACACCTATTTTCCCTCTTATTTTGCGAAAGCTTAGCGAACGCACTTATACCGATCGCCTGCGACTTAGTCTCCGACTCCCCGCATCTACATTGGCGAGCGGTATAGTCTTAATAATTTTCAATCACAACATGAAAAAAAGCTTGCTAAATTCTAATTTTATTGCAAAATCTATTCAGCAATACGATTTTGACTGGGATCAATAAGTTATACGCAAAGTGATTGGATTTTAAGCGCGGCGTTAAGTATAAAGATACCAAGGAGTGTAGAGATAGTAGCTTTATGCTTAGCAACACAGCCTAAAATTCAAGCGTGAAGAGTATAGTGTCGTATTGTGATTAAGTTTTAATTATTCGAGACACACCGAGTTTCTGAATAAGGTTGAAAATAAGCAAGAGTGTTAAGAGGTAGAGAGCAGATGAGTGATCGTTATTCGGATACCGAAGAAGATGAAAACGACGAGGATTTGTTCCCTGAGGATGAGGAATTTGAGGAAGGTCTACAAGAGAGTGAGGTGCCCATGGATCAGGACGCGCAACCTAGTAAATATTCAAGACGCAGTGTAGAAGATTATATGGAGCGTAAACGGCTACGCGAAGAGTTAAGCTCCGTATTTGATGACGACGATGAATTCGATTTTGACGACGAGGACGATGAAACCGAGTAGGCAAATACGTCTGTTTAATGGAATTCATTGATACCGCGGCTTAATGCCGCGGTATGTTTTTGGGGAGGGTGAGATTTATTACGTTTTAGAAACTTTACTCGTTATTAAGCTGATCAAAATTTAAGTAAACATACCATTCCTCGCCGCGCGAGTTTATCATTACCCCCCCTTCATTTGCTGCACCGCACCGACTGTTTATGCTTTCCACGCCACAAAATTATGTTACCATGGCGGCCTTTGATCATTCATATCGATTTAGGGGGATTTTGAGATGACAGGAACGATTGCCGTGCGCAAAGCGGCTGTGTTGGGTGCAGGGGTGATGGGAGCGCAAATTGCAGCACTGTTAACCAATGCGAATGTCGAAACCATTTTATTTGATTTGGCCGATGAAAAAAATGCCGACGTATCACACATCGCCAAATCCGCGATTAAACGCTTAACCCAATTAAAGCCAGCACCACTGGCGGAAACGGCCAAAGCTCAGTATTTGATTCCTGCAAATTATAAAACCGATTTAGCCTTATTAAAGGATTGCGATTTAATCATCGAGGCAATCGCTGAGCGCATGGATTGGAAAGTCGAGTTATACGAGCATATCGCCGATTATCTTCATGACAACGCGATTATTGCCAGCAACACGTCTGGTTTAAACATCAATCAATTATCTGATGCGCTACCGAAAAAATTACGTTCGCGTTTTTGTGGTATTCATTTTTTTAATCCACCGCGTTATATGAAACTGGTCGAAATCACCCCTTCGGCAAAAACCGATCCCACAATGTTACCGAACTTAGAAACTTTTTTAGTGACGACTCTTGGTAAAGGAGTTATTTACGCCAAAGACACGCCAAATTTTATTGCTAACCGCATTGGGGTTTTTTCTTTTTTAGCCACTTTGCATCATGCGGAGCAATTCAATATTCCGTTTGAAGTCGTGGATGAATTAACCGGCACGAAAATTGGTCGCGCTAAAAGTGCCACCTATCGCACCTTAGATGTGGTGGGCTTAGATGTCATGGCGCATGTGGTTAAAACCATGTTTGATCAGTTGCCAGATGATCCTTGGCATCGTTATTTTCAATTACCCGACTGGCTCATGCAGCTAATCGAAAAAGGCGCGTTAGGTCAAAAAGCCGGTGCAGGGATTTATCGTAAACAAGGAAAAGTCATTCAAGTTTTTAATCCTAAAACTCAGGACTATCAAGCCGCACAAGCGACGGTAGATGCGGGTGTTTTAGAACTGTTAAAAATCAAACAACCTGCGGAACGCTTCGCTAAATTGCGTCAAAGCTCTCATCCACAAGCTCAATTTTTATGGGCTATTTTCCGCGATTTATTTCATTACACGGCGTATCATTTAACCGATATCGCAGAAAATGTTCGCGATGTCGATTTAGCGATCCGTTGGGGATTTGGCTGGAAACAAGGTCCATTTGAAATTTGGCAATCCGCCGGATTTCAAGAAATTTTTCAAGCCATTGAACAGAATATTCAGCAAGAAAAAGCTATGGCTGTAGTGAGTTTACCCGAGTGGGTTAATCGCAATGAAGTTTATAGTGCTGTGGGTGCATTTTCACCTAAGCACAATCAATTTCAATCACGTTCGGATCTGCCGGTGTATCAACGCCAATATTTTCCCGAGCCAGTACTCAATGAGGTGTTTAACGAAGGCCACACGATTTTTGAAAATGAAGGTTTGCGTCTATGGCATTTTGCCGATCACAACATTGCAATTGCAAGCTTCAAAACCAAAATGAATACTGTGAGTATGGCCGTATTAGACGGATTGCAAGAAGCTATTCGTATTGCTGAACAAGATTTCGCGGGATTAGTGCTTTGGCAACGTCAAGGCGAGCACTTTAGTGCGGGTGCCGATTTATCGGGTGCTGTGAGTGCAATGCAAGCAGGACGTTTTAATGATGTCGAGCAATTAGTCGCAAAATTCCAAGAGACTTCAATGATGCTGCGTTATTCGCGTATTCCCACCGTAGCTGCGGTACGTGGTTATGTGTTTGGCGGTGGTTGCGAATTAACAATGCATTGCGATCATGCGGTGGCGGCCTTTGAATCTTATATTGGCTTAGTCGAAGCCGGCGTGGGGTTATTACCCGCTGGTGGTGGTTGTAAAGAATTTGCTTTACGCGCGCATCACTTAGCGACGCGCTACGGCGATGAACCGTTTCATTACTTGCAGCATTATTTTAAAAATATTGCCATGGCAGAAGTCGCAGGTAGTGCTATCGAAGCGAAAACGAAATTTTATTTACGCGAACAAGATACCATTGTCATGAATAGCGATGAAATATTATTTGTCGCCATCCAACAAGCGCAAGCGTTAGCAGCCGCGGGTTATCGTCCGCCGTTACCCACGCGCATTCAAGTCGCTGGTAAAGCCGGTATTGCGACATTACACATGTTACTCGTTAATTATCGCGAAGGTGGATTTATTTCCGATCACGATTTCCATATTGGCTTAAATATCGCAAACGTAATGTGTGGTGGCGATATCGAAGCCAATTCCTTAGTCGATGAAGCCTGGTTATTACGACTCGAACGCGAATTATTTGTAGCCCTGGCCCAAACGGAAAAAACTCAAGCCCGTATTGCCCATATGTTGCAAACCGGTAAACCTTTACGTAATTAATTAACGCGCGAATTTCACGGAGAACGAATGATGACAAAACTAATTCAAGACGCTTATATTGCAACTGCACTGCGCACACCCGTGGGCAAAGCGCGAGGTGTTTTTCAACACGTGCGCCCTGATGATTTAGCCGCTCACGTCATTGCCAAAGTTATGGAAAAAAATCCGCAAATTCCCAAAGAAAAAGTGGATGATGTGATTTTAGGTTGTGCTATGCCAGAAGCCGAACAAGGCATGAATGTGGCGCGAATTGCTTTACTCTTAGCCGGACTCCCCGATACCGTTCCTGGCATGACTGTCAATCGCTTTTGCTGTTCTGGAATTCAAACCGTGGCACTCGCAGCGGAACGGATCATGCTAGGGCACGCCGATGTGATCATCGCTGGTGGCACCGAAAGCATGACCATGGTCCCTATGGGCGGCAATAAATTTGGTGCGAATCCTAATTTTTTTACTAACCAAGGTGAACATGAAAACATCGCTTATGGCATGGGTTTAACCGCCGAATTGGTCGCCGAAAAATATCACGTCTCACGTGAAGAACAAGATGCCTTTGCCCTAGAAAGTCATCGTCGCGCTTTAAAAGCCATTGAAATGGGCGAATTTAAAGATGAAATCGCGCCGATTATGGTGCGTGAAAATTTCGCCGATTTAGAAACCGGCGAAATTATTGCTAAACAGCGCGAAATCACCCTCGACGAAGGACCTCGTGCGGGTTCCACCATGGAACAATTAGCCAAATTAAAAACGGTATTTAAAGCCAATGGCACAGTCACCGCCGGCAATACCTCGCAAATGAGTGATGGTGCAGGGGCATTATTAGTGGTGAGCGAACAAGCGCTAAAAGATTATGATTTAACGCCGCTTGCACGCTTTATCACCTTTAACGTCGCCGGTGTGCCACCGCAATATATGGGCATTGGTCCGATTGCTGCGATTCCTAAAGCCTTAAAAGCCGCAAATTTAAGCTTAGATGACATCGACTGGATCGAATTAAACGAAGCTTTTGCCGCTCAAACGTTAGCGGTGATGAAAGAAGTGAAATTAGATCCGGCTAAAACCAATCCATTAGGTGGTGCGATTTCTTGGGGACATCCTTTAGGGGCCACCGGCGCTATTCGCTCGGCAACCTTACTACATGGTTTAAGACGTCATCAATTAAAATATGGCTTGGTCACCATGTGTATTGGCACGGGCATGGGGGCTGCTGGAATTTACGAAGCGTTATAAAAAATATTAGGTAGGGGGATTTTATTTATCATGAAAAACACATTGCGTTTGCAATTGATCAAAGCGGGGATACTAAGCTTACTAGCGGGAATATCCTTGAGCACGTTTGCGTCGGGCTTTCAATTACTCGAAGAATCGGCTGCTGGCACGGGGGATTATCAATCAGGTGGTGCGGCACTTGCCAATGATGCCAGTACCGGATTTTATAATCCCGCGGGTTTAGTTCGACTCAAACATCAAGAATTGAATTTAGGCGTAGCAGGAATTATTACCGACATTCAATTTACCGGCCAAGCCAGCACCAATTTGGGTTATTCGGCAACCGGTACGGCGCAAGCGGGTAATGCCAATGCGATCCCCAATTTTCATTATGCCGCTCCTTTAAGCGATCGCGTGGGCTTTGGTTTTGACGTGACAGTGCCATTTGGTTTAGAAACCGCGTGGAAAGAAGATTCGATTGTGCGTTATTCAAATACTTTAACTTCGGTTAAAACAGTCGATATTAGCCCCTCACTTGGCTTTGCGCTCACGAAGCAATTATCCGTAGGTGCCGGTTGGGACGCGCAATACATGAATGTGCAATTTAACCAAGTCGCCGGCGTTGGCCCCACGAATGTGGTCGATACCACCAGTCGTAACAAAGGAAAAAATTGGGGGAATGGGTGGCATGCGGGTGTCTTATACCAGTTTACACCGCAAACTCGTATGGGTATTTCCTACCGTTCAAAAGTGGTGCACCACTTAAAAGGCACGAGTTATTTTTGGGGACTCTTGGCGTTAAATGTTCCTCCTGTTGATCAATTTAATAGTAATACCTTAACAGCAGATATCACCTTGCCAGCGACAACCACGATCAGTTTTTACCACGACATGAATGATCGTTGGGCGATTTTAGGCAGCGCCTATTACACGCAATGGGATGTCATTAAACGCTTAGTATTAGTAAATGTCGCAGGATTAGATCAAAACTTTAATCTCAATACACTGACTGCGGGTGTAGATGCTTATTATCGTAACACCTGGAATTTTTCATTAGGCACGCACTATAAATTAACCGATAAAATTACTGCAAAATTGGGCGTGGGTTATGACAAAGCACCGATTAAAACCCTTTATCGTAATTTACGTCTTCCCGACTCCAATCGGATTGCGGTGGCGGTGGGTGCTCACTTTCAACCAAGCGAAGCGCTGGGTATCGATGTCGGCTGGACGCATTTATTTTTACAAAATGCGCCAGTGAATAATCAAGCATCGGTCGGCCCTTCAACTACGACGGTTATCGGTAATGTGAAATCTCATGCCGATGTTTTAGGAGCTGAATTAAGTTGGAAGTTTTTGTAAGCCAATAAAAATAAAAAGGGAAGCTTAGGCTTCCCTTTTTATTTTGGTGATCAACTAGTTTGATATGGTAACAGTGACGTTGCTGCTTGCTTGATTTAACGGTGAAACGGACGCGCTATAGCCAGTAATTGTTGTAACATCATGAATATTTCCTAGACTATCAGAGTTTGATAAATCCATACTGGCTTTACCGATTTGATGAGAATAATTTGCATCATCGTAAAATGTCCAAATATTTCCAGTCTCTTGTTTACAAACAAGAATATTAAGCAAATACCAAGGAAAGTTTGATGTACTGCCAACGGTTAAATTAACTGGATCTTTATGGGTATTGCATTCTGCGTAAATAGTTTTATTGGTATTATTAATCATTGTAATACCATTCGCATAGCTAACAACGGAAGAAAATAATATTCCAACTGCTGCAATAACGATTGCTGTTTTATGGGTTAATTTCATAGTAATTTTTCCTTCTTGAAAATAAAAAAACTCATATTCAAAGTGATAATTTTATTGTTGTATTATCACGTTAAAATGCTCGCCTACTATAGTCAACCCAAGAGCAATGCGCAAGCAGCAAAATAATCCTAAAATAATCAGCAGGTTAAGATAGCGCAATGGTAAAAAATCAGGTATGCTCAATAATTATCAAGGTGAAGAAATTCGAGATTGAGGTAACAAGAGGGCAAGCATGGAGCGAATTGAGGCAATTTTGAGTTATTGGTTTGGTCCCGCCGAGCATGCCGACTTACCCGATGATGAACGCACTCGTTTATGGTTTGGTGCAGAAGCTAACACCGATGAAGAAATTCGCCACCGTTTTCAACCCGTGTTACTCGCCATTAAAAATAACGAATTAGCCCATTGGTATGAAACACCGCGAGGATTACTCGCCGCGATCATTGTCTTAGATCAATTTTCTCGCAATATTTACCGGGGTAAACCCAGTAGTTTCGCTCAAGACGACCAAGCCTTGCGATTATGTTACGAAGGGCTGGAAAAAGAATTTGATCAACGTTTAAGTTTAATAGAACGAGTCTTTTTTTATTTGCCGTTAGAACATAGCGAAGATCGGGAAGATCAAATCAAATCCGTAGTGGGATTTAAAAGTTTAGTCGATTTGGCCTTACCTGAAACCCGTCCTATCTTTGAAAATTTTTATCATTATGCCCTAGAACACTATCGCATTATCGAACAATTTGGCCGTTTTCCTCATCGCAATGCCATATTAGGCCGGAAAAATACCTCACAAGAAGAAGCGTATTTAACTCCGTGATCCAGCCGTTGAACGCATGCCAAGCATTTATTCATCGAATATGGGCGATAATTCGCATTTTTCTCCTCAATCAGTATAATACTCCACTTTCCCTGAAAAGATATTGAGTAATAACGCATGAGTAACCGCAAAAAAATTTATCGAGTTTCCTTTGTTAGCCACAATAAAATCTATGAAGTCTACGTGCGATCCATCGCTAGCAGTGATTTATTTGGTTTTATTGAACTCAGTGAATTTGTTTTTGGTGAAAATACGCAAGTCGTTGTTGATCCTTCCGAAGAACGCTTAAAACTGGAATTTGCCGATGTTACCGTCAGTTTTGTGCCCATGCATGCAATATTGCGCATCGATGAAGTTGAACGCGAAGGCTTAGCTAAAATCACCAATGTCAGCAATAAAGAAGGTAACATTACGCAATTCCCCGGCCCCATTTATACTCCACGCGATGTGAGTTAGGAGAAATCACTATGTCACGTTTAATTATTGATCTTAATGGTAGGGAAATCGCCGCCGATGAATACGATTTATTACGCCACGAGGCCATTGCTGGAATCATTTTATTTTCGCGCAATATCGACACTCCCCAGCAAGTACAAGCACTAACGCAACACATTCGCGACATCAATCCTGATTTATTCATTTGTGTCGATCAAGAAGGTGGGCGCGTACAACGATTAAAACATCAATTCACCCCATTACCACCTCTTTATTATTTTGGCCAACACTTTCGACAACAACCACAAATAGCCTTAGCAGAATTAAAAATGATGGCTACCCAACTTATCGCAGAAACGCTCGCGGTGGGGATCGATTTTAGTTTTGCACCGGTATTAGATTTATATCGCAGAGACAGTTCAGTGATAGGCGATCGCGCTTTTGCTTCCCATCCCGATGAAGTCATTAAACTTGCGGAAGTCTTTATTGATGCTGCTCATCAAGCGGGTGCGGTGGTGTGTGGAAAACACTTTCCCGGACACGGCAGCGTAGAAGCCGATTCTCATTTAACCAGTGTTTTCGATCAGCGTGAATTTGCCGAGATTGAGCAAAACGATTTAAAGCCATTTAAAGCCTTAGCGGCAAAACTCGATTTAATTATGCCGGCGCATGTCACTTATGCAAAAGTCGATAAACTTCCGGCAGGATTTTCTCCTTATTGGCTACAAACGGTGTTACGTCAACAACTAGAATATTCTGGACTCATTGTCTGTGACGATTTATCAATGAAAGCAGCGTGCAACCTAGGTGATATTTTTACCTGCTTAACACTCGCGTTTGAGGCCGGATGCGATCTCGCGCTCATCTGTAACGATCGCCCTAATGTGCTGGCGGTACTCGAAAAATGGTCTTATCCCATCGATCAAACACTCAATAAAAAATTATTGAACTTGCGTCACTCAAAAAAATATTCTTGGGAAGAATTACAACATTTGCCAGAATGGCAAGTGCAAGCTGAATTGATCGCAAAAATGAAATCAGGAGATGTCCAGTAATGTCTTGGTTTAATAGCATTCATGATTTTATCTTAAAACACGGTTGGATTTTACAAACTTTTCTTATTATTTTATTAACCACAGCCATTCATGCGCTGAGCGCTAATATTTTTAAACGTTTTAAACCGCATGTTAAATTCAGTAAAAACCATATTGAAGATGCCATTTGGTTTGCCATTCGTAAACCAATTGGATTTTTAATTTGGATTTTGGGAATTACGTACGCTGCCGATGTGGTGCGCGCTTATGCCGAGCAAAATTTAGCGCTATTTCAAGCGACCACCAGCGTCAGAGCACTCGGGATCACGATTTGTGTCGCTTGGGGATTAATTCGTTTTATTCGCCGCATGGAACACAACATCATAATTAATAATTCTAGCAAAGGTGAATTTGATAAAACGGCAATTAATGCGATCGGGCAAATTCTCCGAGCTTCGGTGGTCATTACTTCGGTATTAATTGCCTTATCCATTTTAGGTGTGCCCATTTCTAGTGTCATCGCCTTTGGGGGTTTTGGGGGTATCGCTGTTGGTTTTGCCGCAAAAGATACTCTAGCCAATTTTTTTGGTGGCTTAATGATTTACCTCGATAAACCGTTTAAAGTGGGCGATTGGGTGCGCTCGCCCGATCGTGAAATTGAAGGAACCGTTGAATATATTGGTTGGCGATTAACCTGTATTCGCACCTTTGATCAACGGCCACTGTATGTGCCTAATGCTATTTTCTCAACCGTATCAGTCGAAAATCCCTCGAGAATGTCCAACCGTCGAATTAAAATGACCATAGGATTGCGCTACGAAGATGCCACCAAGATGCGCGATATTTTAACTGAAATAGAAACCATGCTGCGTCACCATCCTGAAATCGATCAACAACAAACCTTAATAGTGAATTTAATTAATTTTGGTCAATCCTCGTTAGATTTTATGGTTTACACTTTTACTAAAACCACGAATTGGGTAAAATTCCAAGCGGTGCAACAAGAGGTATTGTTAACCATCATTGATATTATCACAGCCCATGGGGCAGAATGTGCTTTTCCATCACGCACGTTATATATTCCCGATCACCTTAAAATTGCAGAACAACCCGTAATGAACGTAGAAGGACAAATTCAACATGAGCATTCCTAGCGATATTCAAGAAGTATTTAATCAAGCCACCTGTTTACACACGCGTGAAGAAGTTGAAGCGGCAATCGATCGCATGGCGAATGAAATCACGCGTGATTTACACGCCAAGCATCCGGTCGTATTGTGTGTGATGATTGGCGGTGTGATTCCCACCGCGGGATTATTATCGCGCATGGAATTTCCGCTCGAATTAGACTATGTTCATACTACGCGTTACGGAAAAGAAACGCACGCCAGTGCTTTAGAATGGCGCAAAGAACCCACCATCGATTTAACCGATCGCACCGTATTAATTGTCGATGAAATTTTAGATGGGGGTTTAACCTTAAGTGCCATTATTGAATATTGTCAGCAGCATCAAGCGCGCGAAGTTTATTCTGCTGTATTAGTCGATAAAATGCGACCTCGCGAAGAAGGAGGTATTGCTGAAGCCGATTATTATGGCTTAAAAGTCATCGACAAATGGTTATTTGGTTATGGCATGGACTACAAAGAATATTTACGTAACGCTCCAGGAATATATGCTGTGGCCGATCATCATTTATAACGAGCAAGACTGTGTTGCAAGTATTCATTAATAACTCACTGATTACCGAAAAGGACATCAAAGAAAATTTTGACATTTCAGTCGTACAACGCGGTCGCCAATATGCCTTGCAAGGCCGCGTTAAACAAGTGCAATTTCATCAAGACGATTATCAATTTCCCATTTCTGCGCGAGTGCAAGGAGAATCTTTGTATAGCGTGCGCATAGGTGCCTATGCCGATGGTGAGGTGTATATTCAAGGCGTTTGTACTTGCCCTTATGCGGAAAACTGTAAACATGCGGTTGCTGTTTTATATTACTTAAATCAACACCCAGAAATATTAGCTTCTCAAAATATCTCGCAATTACCGATTGAAAAAAAATATTCGCACTGGCTACACGAAATCAAACAATCGCTACATGAAAAAAAACCACAACAACCGCTAGAGATAATCTACTTAATCGATTTGATTGTTAGCGACAATAAATTAAAACTCTGTGTGACTCCACAAGCAGTCATCGATAAAAAAATAGACGATATTAATATTCATAAACAAAACAATTTAAATGAAGTGGATCGTGACATAATTATTTTATTACAATTTATTAGTAAAAAAACCAACGACAAACAATTTATATTAGATCATACCTTAGGAGAGGCGGTTTTAAACTGTTTGTTAAAAACTGGGAGGATCTATTGGAAAGAGTATACTAGTGCTAAAAAAATTCTCTCAGGTCAGCCTAAAAAGATCACCTTGCAATGGCAATATGGTGAAGAGGGCACCCAACATCTCAATGCTAAAACCGAAGATGATAAACCGGTTTATTTATTAATTTTAGACAATGCTTGGTATGTTGATCCTTTTAATTATGGTATTGGTCAGCCAATTTTAGATTTAAATGTTAAAACGATTCAGAGTTTGTTAGAACATTCTGGAAAAATCTTACCTGAAGACAGTGAAGCCTTAAACAAAGCGCTGCAAGCCATCGACAAAAATTTACCCTTACTAAAAACCCATAAACAAAAAACCGTTAAAGTCACTAAACCACAACCCATTTTAGAAATACTCATTGAAGAATTTAAAGAAGGCCGTCATCATTTTAAATTAGCGATTGGGCATGTCTTTTTTCGTTATCAAGATGTCGAAATTAGTAACTGTGATCGCCGGCAATCGATCTATAAAATCGCCGATGATGATCTTAACGTTTACGATCGCGACTTGGCATTAGAAAAGTCTCACTTACGCGAACTTGAACAATTAACTATTTTACCACTTTCGGCATTACGTGTCGGTGCACAACGCATAGAAGGTTTTCATTTTGACGAACGCTTTGTGCTGGCTGATGGTAGTGAAAGTGAAGCAGTTCGTGAATTTCATATTAGTACTATCCCCAAATTGCAAAAATTAGGTTGGGAAATTCGACGTTTACCAAGCTTTCCCGACTTTAAAACCATTGAGGCCAATGATGACTGGTATACTGAGGTTAATTATTCAAAAGATAAAAACTGGTTTGATGTTGAATTAGGTGTAATCATTGATGGTAAAAAAACTAATCTAATGACCTTTTTATTTAATTTTTTGCGTAAAAATAAATTGTCTGATATTCCAGATAAAGCAACTCTTGTAGCTAATCTTGAAGATAATAAAATGTTAAAATTTGATTATCAGCGCATTAAAGGTATTTTACAATTATTAGAGTCACTTTACCTATCTTCATCGGATTCGAGTACAACCCATATTGGGATCTCGAAATTTCATGTCAATTTATTATCTGATATTCATCAATCACTGCAAAGTCAATGGTTGGGTGATCAAGAAATTTTAGATTTTTCAAAAAAATTACGTGACTTTTCTGAGATAAAAAAAGTACCTGTCCCCACACCATTACAAGCAACTTTGCGCGATTATCAACAGCAAGGCTTAAACTGGCTGCAATTTCTCCGTGAAATGAATTTAGGTGGAATTTTAGCGGATGATATGGGTCTCGGAAAAACCATCCAAACCATCGCTCATTTATTAGTTGAACACCAAGCCCAGCGCTTAACCAAACCGTGTTTAATTATTTCCCCGACCAGCGTCATTAGTAATTGGAAAAACGAGCTCACGCGATTCGCGCCTGATTTATCAGTGCTGTATTTGCACGGCATGGACCGCAAAAAACTCTTCAAGCAGATCCCAAATTTTCAGATAATTTTGACAACTTACCCATTGCTCTCTCGAGATCAAAAAGACTTATTAACACATGAATATTATTATGTGATTTTAGACGAAGCACAAACAATAAAAAACTCTCAAGCGCAAATGACCAAAGTCGTGCAACACATTAAATCTATGTATCGCCTGTGTTTAAGTGGAACACCACTTGAAAATCATTTAGGTGAGTTGTGGTCGTTATTTAATTTTCTAATGCCAGGAGTGTTAGGTAGCCAGCGTCAGTTTCAACAAACGTTTCGTACGCCAATTGAAAAGCATGCTGACGAGAGTAAACGAAAAATGCTGGCGAATATGATCAAGCCGTTTATTCTACGCCGGACTAAGGAAATGGTAGCAAAAGAGTTACCACTAAAAACAGAAATTATTCATACCATCGAATTACAAGGAAAACAGCGCGATTTTTATGAAACGATCCGTATTTCTATGAATCAGCGAGTTAAAGAAATTCTCCAACAGCAAGGGATCGATCGCGGCCGTATTATGATTCTCGACGCGTTATTAAAATTACGCCAGGCTTGCTGCGACCCCCGTTTAGTGAAACTTGCTGAAAATGAGTCGATTAACGCTTCGGCAAAATTAGAAGCGGCGATGGAGCTAGTAAAACAGCTCTTAGAAGAAAATAGCAGAATTTTATTTTTTTCGCAATTTACTAGTATGTTATCTTTAGTAGAAATAGAATTAAAAAAAGAAAAAATTCCTTATGTTATATTAACCGGACAAACTAAAAATCGCCAAGCAGTTATTGATGACTTTCAGCAAGGAAAAGTATCATTATTTTTAATCAGTTTAAAAGCCGGTGGTACCGGACTTAATTTAACAAATGCGGATACGGTAATTCATTATGATCCGTGGTGGAATCCCGCGGTAGAAAAACAAGCCACGGATCGTGCACATCGCATTGGCCAACAAAAAGCAGTATTTGTTTATAAATTAGTGGCTAAAGATACGGTAGAAGAAAAAATTCTTGCATTACAAAAAAATAAACAAGCATTAGCCGATGAAATTTTAAATCCACAGATCGGCGATTTAAACATAAAAGCCACCGATTTTGAATGGCTTTTTTCATAATTGTAGGAACGTAGCTTAGTGTGTAGCCTGGAACGTAGCGTAGCCGTAGCCTGGAACGGAGCGTAGCGGAGATCCAGGAACAGAATATTAAAAAAACTCCGATCCTGGATCTCCGCTACGCTCCGTTCCAGGCTACGGCTGCGCTACACGCTGGCTACGATCTTGGCTACCTGCAAAATAATTTTGCATTTTTGCTTTATTCACGGTAGATTGTTTCAAACAGGATGTTAATAAGAAGAAATAATATGAGTTTTTCAAATTTATTAACAACATTAGGGATCTGTTGTGTTGGAAATCGTCAAAGACTCATGCCCGCAGCAAGTCATTCAGATGAAATTGACTTGGTGATTCTCGATCAATCTTTAAATTTTCTGACTCGCAACCAGCGGCAAATCATACAACAATTCACCTCTTCGCAACGTATTAAATTTCTTGCCCTTCGTGACACCTATGATTTAAGCAACTTAGTCATTCAACGTCTACTGGACTCACTAGAAGATCGAAAGGAACTTGCAAAAAATTGGACTACAGTGTGCGAAATATTTTTGAAACAATTAAATGCTTATGAAAATGGCGTAGACACCTTACAAGAAATTATTAGTCATTACTATCATAATGCCATTATAGAAATGCACAAACGCACTCAAGATAAAATGACTTATCATACTCACTATCATGCGGCAGAAGTTACCCATTATTTTGAGTTAGTATATTTTAATTATTTAGAATTTTACCCCCCATCTCAACATGCCGTATTAAATACTTTATTAAAACTTTTTTTTTCACTCATTGTTTGTTTACATGATATTGAAGTTAGTAAAGAAAGAGTAATCAATGAAACAGAAAGCGCTGAATACGCTAGCACCATACTCCAACAAATTTTTAGTGATTTTTATAATAATTTTGCTATTAGCAATAATCAAAGTATTAAAAATTTTTTAAATTTATTAATACTCTGTGCAAGAATTATTATAATTGATGGCACAACCTTAGTGGGAAAATATGGCGAAAAATTATGTTCCATTTCGTTTGTCATGCAAGAGTTAAACAGTATATTGAACGATAGTGATTTATTTGTAGAGCCAAACACAATACGAGCAGTGAATATGGCAGAGTTAATAGCAGGATTTTGTGATGTTCATTCATTTTCTTTATTAGATAATAACTATAAAAAACTAGGGCTTTTAGAAGCACAGCATAAACCTTATATGCAATTAAAACCACAGCAAGATAAAATTCACCCCTATCGTTTAACCAAATTACCGAAGGCAGTGACAGAGGCCATTAAGGTGATTACGGCAGTGAATTCATCTCCAGCATTTTTACGCGGCTTACAACAAGGTTTTTTATTATTGTATGAGTTTAATTCTAAAAAATCTGAGCTGCAAGCCTTTCCTCAAATGCTCGATTATTGTCGACAGCATAATTTAGCAGAAATAAATTTAGATGTTTTTGGTAAAAAAGCCAGCGAGCTCGAGTTTGATTGTGAAAAAGTGGCAGAGATTTATCAAAAGGCATTAGAAAATGAAATTTTATTTGCCAAAAGTCAAGACTTAAGTAGCTTTAGCGATTTTGCTAAGGTCTATGACGTTGAAGATTTTTTTGAAACTATGATCGATCTTAATTGCTGGAGTGATCACATTAAAAATCTTGAAAAACTTGCAAATACTCTGCAAGAAATAAAACCCGAAGAATTATTGTATGCGTTATTCATGTTAAGCGCTCATCAAGAGGGCTTGTATTTAATTTCTACTGATCCTGCTTTAACAGAAAAACTAGCAACGACACATCAAGCTACCCCCAAAAAACGCCTTTGTTGTTAACTTGTTGTAGCCTGGAACGCAGCGGAGCCGTAGCCTGGAACGGAGCGTAGCATGTAGCCTGGAACGCAGCGCAGCCGTAGCCTGGAACGGAGCGTAGCGGAGATCCAGGATCGGTAAATCTCTAAAACTTCGATCCTGGATCTCCGCTACGCTGCGTTCCAGGCTACATTATATAAATCTTTTTAAGAGGTCTTGTAAAAATTGAATACGGTCTTGCTCATTTTCTGTGACTTGAAAATAGCGTAAGCGATTTTTGCCGTCGAATTTATACGTTTGCGGTTGAGTTTGAATTAATTGAATAATTCTCATCGGATCGATATTTGGTTTATCGCTAAAATCAATGCGTCCACCTTGAGAACTGGCTTCTATTTTGGTGATACCGAGTTTTTCGGCGTGTAATTTAATTTGAGTGACTAAAATTAAATTTTTCACAGCAGCAGGCAGTAAACCAAAACGATCGATCATTTCTACCTGTAACTCATCCAAAGTAGTTTCATCTTTAGCATTCGCAATCCGTTTATATAACATCAAACGCGCATGCACGTCGGGTAAATAATCGTGAGGAATGAGTGCAGGAATTTGTAAATCGACTTCCGTTCCCATGATTAATGGTTCGTCAATATCAATTTGTTTGCCTTGCTTTAGCGATTGAATAGCGCGCTCTAATAATTCCATGTAAAGGCTAAAACCAATTTCATGAATATGTCCGCTTTGTTCTTCGCCTAGTAATTCACCGGCGCCGCGAATTTCTAAATCATGTGTCGCCAAGGTAAATCCAATACCTAAATCTTCCAGCGAACTAATGGCTTCCAAACGCTTTTTGGCATCAGCGGTGATTAATTGTTCAGGCGGTGTTAATAAATATGCGTAAGCTTGATGATGCGAACGACCCACACGACCGCGTAATTGATGTAACTGGGCGAGACCTAAATGATCGGCTCTATCGATAATAATGGTATTAGCAGTCGGAATATCAATTCCTGTTTCGATAATGGTAGTACACACTAATACATTAAAACGTAAATGATAAAAATCTCCCATGATCGTTTCTAATTCGCGTTCGCGCATTTGCCCGTGGGCAAAACGAATTTTCGCTTCTGGGACGAGTGCTGCTAAATCAGCAGCGGTTTTTTCAATGGTTTCGACTTTATTATGTAAAAAATAAACTTGTCCACCCCGCATAATTTCACGCAAAATTGCTTCGCGAATAATAATATCATCCCTTGTATGAATAAATGTTTTTACCGATAAGCGTTTTGCGGGTGGTGTCGCGATGATAGATAATTCTCGGAGTCCCGACATCGCTAAATTTAAGGTACGCGGGATTGGTGTTGCTGTTAACGTTAAAATATCAACTTCAGCACGTAATGCTTTGATGCGTTCTTTTTGACGGACACCAAAACGATGTTCTTCATCGATAATTAATAAACCTAAATCGGCAAATTTAATTTGGCTTTGCAATAATTTATGCGTCCCAATTAAAATATCAATTTTATGATCACGGATCAGTTGCAAAATGCCTTCTGCTTCTTTTGCCGTTTTAAAACGCGATAATACGTCAATGCGAATCGGCCAGTTGGCAAAGCGATCGCGAAAATTTTGATAATGTTGTTGCGCGAGCAAGGTCGTAGGAACCAACATTGCAACTTGTTTACCGTTATTCACTGCAAGGAAAGCAGCACGCATCGCGACTTCTGTTTTACCAAATCCCACATCGCCACAAATTAACCGATCTATAGGTTTTATCGAAGTCATATCTTTAATCACATCGCGGATCGCGTCTTGTTGATCGGGGGTTTCTTCAAATTTAAATTCTTGAGTGAACGTTAAATAATCATCGTCAGTATTTTTATAACAATATCCCTGACGAGCTTCACGCTTGGCGTAGAGTTCTAATAATTCTGCGGCGACATCGCGCACCCGTTGCAAGGCTTTGTGTTTGGCTTTGCTCCAAGCATCCGTACCCAAACGATTTAATGGCGCATGCTCAAGTTCCGCGCCACTGTAGCGGCTGATTAAATGCAGGTTTGCCACTGGCACATATAATTTATCTTGTCCTGCGTACTGAATGGTTAAGAATTCTGTTTCCGTATTATTAATGGTGATAGTTTGCAATCCTAGATAACGACCCACACCGTGTTCTAAATGTACCACCGGTGAACCGATATGCAATTCTGCTAAATCTTTAACAACATTATCCGGATCATGGGTGCGTTGGCGACGACGACGGCGTTGCATGATGTGTTGAGAAAATAATTGGTTTTCTACAATCACTGTAATGGCTGGTTCTTTTAAGACGAGTCCGCGATCCAAAAGGGCAACGGTAATATTAATTTTTTCATCATTATTTAAAAATTGTTGAAAATTATCAACGCTGGTGGGATGAAGCTGAATTTTAGCTAATAATTCTAATAAAATTTCACGACGTCCATTACTTTCAGCACACAATAAAATTCGTTGTTGATTATTGTTAAGATAATTTTTTAATGGATGAAAGGGTTGCTCTGTTTGACTGGTTAAATGCAATAGCGGAGGTTCTTGAGTATTAAAATGATGCGCATAAGATTTTGTGGTATTTAGTTTTTCTTGAGTAGTAATTCGACGAAATTGTTTTAATTGTTGATGCAATTCATTTTCAGGTAATAAAATTTTATGCGGCGCTAACAGCGGGCGAGTGATATCATGTCCACGTTGTTGATAACGATTATTGACATCTTGCCACCATTTTTGTAGGGCAGCGAGATTTTCTTCACAATCAATGAGAATAGCCTGTGAAGGAAAATAGTCAAATAACGTCGCGGTTTGTTGAAAAAATAATGGTAAATAATATTCAATACCTGCTGGAAAAATCCCTTGGCTGACATCTTCATAAATCGGACAAATCCGTGGATTACCGGCAAATTCACTGCGCCATTGTTGGCGAAATAAGGTGATGGCTTCTTCGTGCGTGGGAAATTCATGTGCAGGTAATAATTCAAAGGATGCGATTTTATCGAGTGATCGTTGTGATTCTGGATCAAATGTGCGAATACTATCGATCTCATCGTCAAATAAATCAATGCGCAGCGGTAAAGCACTTCCCATGGGAAAAATATCCATGATCGAACCACGGACGGCAAATTGTCCGTGTTCCATCACTTGGCTCGTCGCTAAGTAGCCAGTGCGTTGCAATTGGGTGCGCATGCTTTCTAAATTAAAGGTTTGTCCGGTGTGTAATTGAAAACTGTGTTGCTGAATAAACTCCACAGGCGCAAGCCGTTGCATTAACGTATTAATCGGAACAATTAGAATGCCGTGGTTAAAATGAGGCAATTGTTGTAAGGTGAGGATACGACGGGAAATAATATCTTCGTGAGGTGAAAAGGTATCGTACGGCAATGTTTCCCAATCGGGAAAGCTCAGCAGAGGAAGGTTGGTGTCTTTAAGATAAAATCGTAACTCATATTCTATAGCCAGCGCTCGATTAATATCAGGAGTAATTAAAACCAACGGTGCATCTTGATTTTTTAGCAACGAGGCTAAACCCAAACTTAAACTTGAACCATATAACTCGTCCCAATAAACTCGTTCGTGGGAGGCCAGCGGATAGGGCGGTTGCAAAAGACTGGTATCTGACATTTTTCTTGTAACTGTTGATTAAAAAACGCTATTCTACTGCAAGATAGACGACGCGCCAAAATCATTTTCGCTAGGAGTAAGTATAATGAGCAAACGGATTGATTTCTCAAGTCCACTCGCCCTGCTGGGAATTTTTATACTAGGATTGCTTTTAATTCTGGGCTTGGGCTATGGATATTTATATTACCGCTTAACGAGTCAGGCCCGGCAGGATATCAATAACATCATCAAGCAAACGCGCGCCGGTTTGCAAATTGATTATGGCAGTTTACGCGGCAATGTTTTTACCAACGATATTATTCTAAAAAATATCGAGATTAAACCACTCGCAACTACGGCAAATCCCGTCTCAATTCAAGAAATTCGTTATAATCTGCAAAAAAATGAAGATGATCAATTAATTGGTTTAACCTTACACGTTAAAGAAATGCAAACACAGTTAACTGAGCAATCCGTAAATCCGCTGATGAAAGCAATGATGCAAGAAATGAATGTCGATAAATTAAAGGCTAATATTAATTTACTTTATCGCTATTTACCCATCGAAAAGAAAATATTAATTAAACTCAGTCAAGAAATGACGGGTATTGGAACGTTTAACCTGGGAGCAATTTTAGTTCGTGTTGAAAATACTAAAACCAACAGTAAGGCCATTTTAAATTCAGCCGTAATGCATATTCGATTACAATATATTGATCACGGATTTGTAAAAAAATTAGTGGATAAATTAACGGCGATGAGTGGTGGCGATCGGCAAGCATTTTTTAATAAATTGGATCAAACGTTCCAAGAAAAATCCATTAAAGAGCGTCCATTACAAGCGCCTATTGTGCAAAAAACCTGGCAACAGATCCTGGTATTTTTAAAAAATCCTCAAAAAATTACCTTTGATTTGAAACCGGATGAGCCAGTGGCCATGTTTGAATTATTTTTTATTTCCAAAGCGCCGCAAGATATTCTGAAGCGTTTAAATTTACAAGTCATCGTTAATCAGTAAGGAAAACTCATGGATATTAACCAGCGTCATGTTTTAATTTCAGGTGGAGCTTCTGGTCTGGGAGCTGCGACCGCTGAATATCTAGCCGCACTCGGCGCTAAAATTACCTTGTTAGATATTAACGAAAAAATATTGCAGACAACGGCGAAAAAAATAAATGGTTTAGGCTTGGTGTGTGATATTACCCAAGGTGAAGCGGTTGAAAAGGCTATTCAAGAGGCCATCCAACAATTCGGTGATTTACGTATTGTGGTGAATTGTGCGGGAGTGGCTCCCGCCAAACGCATTGTCGGGCGCGCAGGTCCCATGCCTTTGGATGAGTTTAATCGCGTGGTCCAGATTAATTTAATTGGGAATTTTAATGTCTTACGAGTGGCAGCGCATGTGATGAGTGTAAGTGAGCCCTTGAATGCGGATAATGAGAGGGGTGTCATTATTAACACGGCGTCAGTGGCAGCGTTTGATGGTCAAATTGGGCAAGCTGCCTATAGCGCTTCCAAAGGAGCGGTGGCCTCAATGACATTGCCAGCAGCGCGAGAACTTGCTCGTTTTGGGATACGGGTGATGGCGATTGCCCCAGGGATTTTTCTCACACCGATGATCGAAGGCATGCCTCATGAAGTGCAAGCAAGCCTTGCTCAACAAGTACCTTTCCCACAGCGCTTAGGCAACCCACAAGAATTTGCTCAGTTGGTGAAAAGTATTATTGAGAATCCGATGTTGAATGGCAGCGTTATTCGCTTAGATGGTGCTATGCGCATGCAAGCTCAATAGGGCGAATGGTGTAAGCGCTTTATTCCGTGCATCGAACTGACACTAAGATCCTGCTCAAAATCAGCCGTAGAGGTTTTAAATAGGCGCTAAAGATTTTTTTTTAGCCCGCTAAAAAATTTAAAAATCCATGATTAAAGCCTAAATGGCTAATATGAGTAACCCGATTATTGTTAGCGGTGATAGTATAATCTCCGCAGTGATAAGATTGCGTGACTAGAGCAGCATTATTTTTAGCCCGTGCAGAATTATTCACACATTCATTTTTTCCTGAAAAAGCAATCAATGCGGCACATTCACTCATACCAATTTTAATTTTTTGCGATGAAATCATTTTCCAATCGGCGGCAGAAACCAGATGACGTTTGGCAATTTCGTGTTTGAGACGCGCATTGGGATTGAGCGCATAAGCGCTACACAAAGCATGATTATCGAGTTTTGCCAGTTGATAAGGAGCGTTTTTTGCGGTTTTAGAAATAAAGAAACCTTGCGGGGGTGCAGATTGAGAAGGATTAGTGACGCAACCTGCCATCAAACTACTGAGTCCAAGCGTAATGAAAATCCGTTTCATGTTCAAACCATCCATTTTTTCACTGACGAAATTATACACTGAAGAATGTTAAAAAGGCGAGCAGAGAAATAAAAAAATTAAAAAAAAGACTAAGCCATGAGTGATGGCGAAAGGCAGAGGTGGGGCATTCCCGTATTGGGCTTGCGCTCAATACGGGCTAGCGCAGAATTAAGCTTGCATATTCTTGATACGAAGATTCAACCGACTTTTGTGACGAGCCGCATTGTTTTTATGAATTAAACCTTTGCTTGCCATTTTATCGAGCACAGGAACAACTTCCTTAAACGCATCGCCCGCTTTGGTTTTATCGCCCGTTTGAATCGCTGCAATCACTTTCTTCAGCGAAGTACGCATTCTTGAGCGCAAGCTCATGTTGTGATTGCGATGTTTGATGGATTGTTTTGCACGTTTACGCGCTTGTTTTGTGTTAGCCAAGAGGGTATCTCCACTTAATAGTATCCAGTAAAATCGACCGTGAATATTGCCAATTTGAGGTTGTTCTGTCAAGGGTTAAGTTAGGGTAAGCAGCAATTCTTCTTGTTTGAACTCATGGATCACTGAGACTCTTTCTTTCCTAATGAGTCGATTCTGGAGCTAATAAAACAGATTCACGCTTTGATTTACAAAAAGTTTCTTCGATATTAAATAGGGATAAGCATAATGCAACAGCGAATAGTAAGGGCATAATACTAAACGCCAAAATAAACCCGTGAGCAGTTAAAGTGCTCGAATGAGGGTTAGAAAGTTCGATGATATAGCTAATAATAGGGGGAACAATGGCGCTGAGTAAGGTAATCATACCATTGTTTAATCCCAGGGCAGTAGCCTTAGTTTCTGCGTCAACGTGTTCAGCAATAGCTGCAAATCCAACGTTTTGTCCGGCTGCGGCAAAACCAATTAAGAAAAATAATGCTAGATACATCCAAATAAATGGGATAGTAAAATAGATTAAATAAGTTGTTGCTAGCAATCCAATAATTGCTGCTAGAGTTAGCGCTAGATTTCTTCTTTTTATATAGTCGGAAAAAAAACCCAGAGCAGGACAACCTAAGGCATACCCAACCCAGGATGTTGAAATAATATCTGCTGATATTACTTGAGACAAACCACGCGCTTCTAAATAAATGGTGCCCCAAATTGCACCTAAAATAACCATAGAGACATAAACAAAAGAAGAGTAACTCGCGATTAACCACGCTTGTTTATTACAAAATAATTTTTGCAAACGTGGGAAAATTGGGCCTGATTGATGCAAAAAAATAATTCTTTGTTCTGGATCACGTTGTTTATTTTTGATGACTAATAAACTTAATAGAGCTAATACTATCCCAATACTACTGATTTTTAACAGGGGTGTTCGCCAATTACCCTGATCAGCCGCAACTAATAACATTAAGGGACCGCCCGCTAAAAAAGGCCCCATCGTGCCAACAAATTGTGAAATGCCGGAGAATAAACCAAAATATTCTTTAGGAAACCACGTTGCAGCAATAACCAGTAAACAGACAAATGCAAAAGAAGAACCAAATCCCATTAAAGTGCGCGCAAAAAAAGCAGAATACAATCCAGTCGCTTGCGCAAAGTACATGGTTGCAAATGAACATGTTAGTGTTGCAAAAATAAGAATAATTTTTATTCCAAACTTATCGACTAAAATGCCAACCGGAATTTGCATGGAACCATATGCAATGTAATAAGCAGAACCCAGTAATGCAAATTTTTCTGGATCTAAGTTGAGGGCAGGAATAATCTGGTGCGCTAAGGTTCCAATAAAGGTTCTCAAAAAAAATTCATACAAAAAAAATCCGGCAGCAATAGCCCATATACTTAAACCCAATAGTGAAATATTAAATGATTTTTGATATTGCATTGTTTATGATTCTTGCGAGTGACTGGTTAATTTTTCGCGCTGCTCTTGCCAGTCTTCAAAATGAGTCTCTGCCTGCTGCATTCTGGAAAATACAGCTAATTGAAATAGGGCTTCACCTTCATGCACTAAAGGTAAATTATTTTTGCCAACAATAATCGCATCTTCTGGATTATAAATATTGACTTTCTCACTAGCGCCAAATGGATCCTGAATAGTCGCTAATAATTTCCCTTTTTTAACTGATTGACCCAATTTGAAAGTGGTTTGGCTTAGTCCGCTTGTAGAGGCTCTAACCCAGATATTTTTTTCAGCAACAAATGAAGGTATGATTTTCTTATCTTTTATATTCTTGTGAGGCAGCATATCAAGAAATTTAAGGATATTAAGAATACCTGATACACCTGTGCGAATTGCATGTTCATCAAAACGCATGGCTTCACCCGCTTCATAAACAATAAAAGGAACGTGATCTTGTCGCGCCATATGATGCAGAGAGCCTGGCTCATCTGCTAAATGGGAAATCACTGGTGCATTAAATGATTCAGCCAATTTTTGTGATTCACGATCACCGAAATGATAATAGATTTGTGGGAGATTACTGTAGTTAATAAATCCGGTTTGTAAGTCGATACAATATTGTGCTTTAGCAAAAATTTCTTTATAAAATAGGTGAGCCACACGTGAAGCATGTGTTCCATTTTTACTACCAGGAAAACAGTGATCTAAATTAATTCCGCCAGGCAATAAACGGCTGCGATTAATAAAGCCATAAACATTTACAATAGGAACGGCAATAAGCGTTCCGCGCAATTGCTTTATGACCTTTAAATTAAGAAGACGATTAATAATTTCTGTTCCGTTTAATTCATTACCATGAATGGCCGCCGTAATCATTAATATTGGGCCTGCTTGTGTGCCATGAGCGATTTTAATCGGCATGTAGAGAGGAGCACAGCTAAATAATTCGGGAAGTGGTAGCGCTAATGATAGCGTTTCTCCTGGATGAATAGTTTCATTACAGATTTGTAGAGCTTTATTTTTCATCTGTCCATCTTAACAAAATGAGCATGAAAATGGAATAAAACGAGATTTTTCTTGGTAAGACATTTAAAATGTCGTTAGACTCTAGCGTTGTATCTTTATTTGAGGGTGGTTTTTAGCTAGCCCCTTTTCTTGGTGTAAGATCGCAACAGTGGCTCTAATGAGCGTGAAATCGCTGGTGGTCTTCCATCAACTTCAATTTCGTCATCAATAAACGCTTTAGTATTACTCCTGTTGTTAATATTAGTTGCTGGTTCGGGTGTCGCTTTATGTGAGTTAGCATATTTCACGCCTAATTTTTCTCCACACATATGAGCAACAGTGGTAACAAACGCAAGGGAACTTAAATTCATTGCGGTAGCCAGATGATCTTCGCTGAAATACAGAGCAAATAAAGTAGGTATGGTTTTAAAGAGAGCGCTTAAATGAGGCGAAAACTGGTTCGAGTTAAGAAGGTAGCGAAGAATTTTTTCTACGATCGGCACAGATATCGCAGCATTAGGATCCATCACCCATAAATTCAATAGCATTGATTTGAAGGTATCCACAATATAGTGGTGGTTGGGTTTTAATGAATGTTGAAGATAACTTGAAAAAAATGCATCACAAAAGGAAACCAATCCAAAATACATTAGACGTGAATTGGGCGAAGATAGTTTATTGCTATTCAATGATTCTGCCTGTATGTTGCGCTCGTCTCTCAATAGCTTGAGTAGCGTATCTTTTTGTGCTGGATAAAGCGGCAGTTGTTGAACAATACAGTTGAGATTTTGCGTATCAATATTTTCAGGCTGAGAAAGATGCATGTGCTTATGGAGTTTATTTAAATTTTGATCGTCATTAACATGGAGTAAGCTATGTTTTGTATATTCACTCACTTCTTTTATTACTTTATCTAAGAAGGATAATTCTGGTTTTTCTAAATCATGAATCATTTTATCAACATAACTTCGCGACCAAAATTCAACAAGTAAATCTTGTGTTGGGATGCCATTTTTACATTGATAGTACGGCCTTAGAGGGAGATGTCCTAACTGTTTATCGTGATAGATTGTTACGGTATTTTTATCATTCTGAACAACAGATAATTCTTTCATATGAGCAGAAGCTAAGGGCGAAGTCCTAAAAAAATAAGCAAATGCTTTAAGAGATTGTGTTAATAACCATTGCATAGTGTTAGACCTTCAAAATTGAAATTGATGAACGTGAAATTTCAGGTGGTTTCTCATCAACTTCAATTTCATCATCGTCATCTGAATAATTCCTGTAAATATTGGTTGCCGGTTCGTTAGTTGATTTATCTGAGTTAGCATATTTCACCCCTAATTTCTCGCCAAAATAATTAGCAGTAGAGGTGACAAAAACAAGAGAACTTAAATCAATTGCAGTAGCCAGATAATCTTCGCTAAGAGATAATGACAATAAAGTAGAAAGAATGTTCTGGTGCCTAATCACATAAGCAGGTGAGTGGGCTAATTTTAAAAAATAATTAAGTAATTTTGTTATTAAGGAACTCGAAACGGCAGCGCTTGGATTCATCACGAATAAATTAAAGGCAATGGTTCGGAGTATATCGATTAGAACATCACTGAAATTTTCTTGCTGACCTTTATTTCTTGTTCTTTGTTTAATGTAACTAGAAGAAAATGCCGATAAAAACGCGATCAATCCATATCCTGCTAAGCTTGATGCTTTTTCATACTGCTCATGGTGGATGAGGGTTAATCTTTCTTGTTGTGCTTTAACTAATTTATTATATAAATTAGTTTGTTGTTCTTCGGTAAAAGGAAATTGTTTGATCACACATTTCAGGGCTTCTGGATCGTCTAAATTAGCATGATAATGTTGGAAGTGAATATGAGGTCTTTTGTCGCTCAAAGAGATATCGTTATGTAATTGCCAGTGGACTGCTCTAATTCTTTCGAGTATTGCATTTTGAGTATTTAAATCCAATTGATCGCGCTCGAAAGCTCGTGCTAACTGCGCTTTATGTGCGTCAGACCCAACGGTATTAAATGCTGTGTGATATTGTGGTTGATTTTTTTGGCATGGATGATAATTTTTATGAGAAAGCTCTGAATACGTTGGTGTAGAGACATTGCCTAATATCGTCATGGCGTGAGAGTCGTGGACAACAACATCTATATCTGAATGTTGATCATCCAGCTTGGCGTTCACGACTACGTAGGGAGTTTGAAAAAAAGAAAGCACATAATCAGTAATAACTTTAAAGAATGGCATCGGTAATTTCTTCTTTGTTTTTATAGTGCATAAATAGTATACAAAAAGCAACGTCAATTCAATGGCTGATAAAAGTTTTTATACCTCACTCATTCTTAAGCTTAAGATTTTGCTAATTGACACAGTTGATATAATTTTTCTAAGGCTTCTTTCGGGCTGAGATCATTGGGATCTAGTTGATTTAATGCGGTTAATGCCGGGTGAGTAGGTGAGGGAGAAGTAATGGGTAATTTTGAGGGGGAGGGCTTAATTTCCAATTGATTTAATTTAGCTTTTGCAATATCTAACACCTTTTGAGGAATACCCGCCAGTGCTGCAACTTGTAAACCAAAACTGCGATTCGCGGGGCCTTCTTGTACGGTGTGTAAAAAAATCAGGGCATCGTGATGTTCGGTGGCATCCAGATGGATGTTGCGAATGGTGGGATTTTCTTCAGTGAGCGAAGTTAATTCAAAATAATGCGTGGAAAATAACGTGTAAGATCGTAATGTCGTGGCGAGATAATTGGCGGTGGCATAAGCAATGGCCATGCCGTCGTAGGTGCTGGTGCCGCGCCCAATTTCATCGATTAATACTAAACTTCTTGACGTGGCTTGATGCAAAATGCCTGCTGTTTCACTCATTTCCACCATGAAAGTCGATTGTCCGCTGGCTAAATCATCGGAGCTGCCAATGCGCGTGAAAATGCGATCAATCGGCCCTAATAGGGCTGATTGGGCGGGAACATAACTGCCAATATATGCGAGAATACAAATTAATGCGGTTTGCCGCATATAAGTAGATTTACCACCCATATTCGGTCCGGTAATGATCAGCATTTTTTCTGATGGGGTTAAATTTAAATCATTGGGCACAAAGGGTTGTTCTTGAAAATATTCCACCACGGGATGACGGCCTTGCTCAATACGAAGCATTTCCTCTGGTGTGAACTCAGGTTTTACCCAATTAAAATAATGAGCGCGTTCGGCAAAATTACTCAATACATCTAGCCAGGCTAAAGCCTGTGCGAGTTGTTGAAGCGGGATTAATTCTGCGGCAATGATCATTAATAAATCGTCGTATAATTTTTTTTCTAAGGCTAACGCTTTGGCGCGCGCGGTGAGGGCTTGTTCTTCAAATGTTTTTAATTCTGGGGTAATAAAACGTTCATTATTTTTTAACGTTTGTCGACGAATATAATCTTCTGGCACCAGTTTCGCTTGCAGACGTGAAATTTCAATATAATAGCCATGAATGCGATTATAACCCACTTTGAGCGTGCTAATGTTTGTGCGCTCTTTTTCGCGCTGTTCTAGTGCCATTAAAAATTCATCGCCATGTTCACTAATATTACGCAAGCGATCCAATTCACTATCGTAACCGATTTTAATCACGCCGCCATCGCGAATTAATTGCGGTGGGTTATCGATAATGGCTGTGGTTAATAAATTTAATAACGTCGGACAAGGATGTAGTTGGGCGCGCAACTCATGCAGAATATCATCGTTGATGGGCTTTAATAGTGTGGTGAGTTGTGGCAATAACGCTAATGTGGCGCGCAATGCCGTTAAATCGCGAGGGCGTGCGGATTTTAGTGCAATCCGCGCGAGAATACGTTCGACATCGCCACATTCTGCTAAAATCGCTTTAATTTCTTGAAATAAACCATCAGATAATAAACGGGTTACCCCTTGTTGGCGCTGACGAATTTTTTCTTGCGACGTTAACGGGCGATTGACTAAGCGTTTTAATAATCGTGATCCCATGGAGGTTTCCGTATTATCTAAAATGCCGACTAAACTGTGATTTTCTCGACCTTTCAAGGTGCTGTGTAATTCTAGATTATTGCGCGTGGTGCTATCTAAAAGTATTGCATCTAAAGTGCGTTCTGCATGAATGGCGCGAATATGCGGTAAATTGGCTTGTTGCGTGTGTTTGACATAATTGAATAAACAACCTGCCGCGCTGATAGCAATGGGTAAATCATCACATTGAAAGGCGGCTAAACTGTGAGTTTGAAATTGTGCGCAGAGCGATTTTTTGGCGCAATCTAAATCAAAATCCCAGGGAGGTAAACGTTTGCAAGGGTATTGTTTTGCAATAGCATCCGCTAAAATTAAATTCTCCGGTACTAAAATTTCAGCCGGCGTTAATCGTTGAATTTCGCTGAGTAAACTTTCAGACGAAGCAACTTCGAGTAAATAAAAATGCCCACTGCTCACATCCAAGTGCGCAATGCCAAATTGTTTTTTATTCGCATAAATCGCCACGATTAAATTATCTTGCCGATCGTTTAATAGCGAAGCATCGCTGACAGTGCCTGGAGTGATAATTCGAGTCACCTGACGTTCAACCGGGCCTTTACTCGTGGCAGGATCGCCAATCTGTTCGCAAATGGCAATGGATTCGCCTAATTTAATTAATCGTGCTAAATAATTATCGGCTGCGTGATAGGGAATGCCGGCCATGGGAATGGGCGCGCCATTGGATTGTCCGCGTTTGGTTAAGGTTAAATCTAATAATTTCGCAATTTTTACCGCGTCGTCATAAAAACATTCATAAAAATCGCCCATGCGGTAAAATAGTAGCATGTCTTGATGGTGCGCCTTGATGCTTAAATATTGGCGCATCATTGGCGTGTGTTGAATAAGTTCACTGCTTTCAATCATGTCGCGCAGTTTAGCGGTAGCCCATCCACAATGACAAGACCCTTGGAGAAATATCATGAAAAATTTGCAAGATGAAATAATACAAGCTGCGCAAGCCGTGGGAACTTGGTTAAGTAAACGCAATAGCGTATTGGCTACTGCCGAATCGTGTACCGGCGGCTGGATTGCCGAAGCGATTACGGCCATTCCTGGCAGTTCAGCGTGGTTTGATCGGGGATTTGTGACGTATTCTAACAGTTCAAAAGTGCAAATGCTCAATGTGGCCATGCCGTTATTGGATCAATTCGGTGCGGTAAGCCAAGAAGTGGTGAGAGCAATGGCCGAAGGTGCAATTGATAACAGTGATGCAGAAATTGCGATAGCCACCAGTGGTATTGCCGGTCCCACCGGTGGAAGTCCTGAAAAACCCGTGGGTTTAGTCTGGTTTGCTTGGAAAACGCCAACTACGCTTTTCAGCGAATGCCAATATTTTTCAGGTGATCGCAGAGCTATTCGCGCGCAGGCAACATTATACTCGCTCAAACAATTAATAGTGTTAGAGCCTGTTCAAAGTCTCCAAGCTTGAGTCAGAAAGTGTCGATTTTTGAGCACCTAGAAAATCACTGACAAAACGTAACGGTTATAAAAACAATCATCGTCATTTTATACTCCTTGCGTCAACGCTATAGAGGAGAAATTGACGATGTTAAGTATTATCTTACCCGATATTTGCCAAGGCCTGCGCTTATCAGAAGATTTAAATAAACAAGAATTAGTGAATGCTATCGCGTCGATGATCCAGCATTTGCGTCATCGTTCGGAGTTAACACAAATGGAACTTGCCAAACGCGCGGGGACTTCGCAACCGGTGATAGCACGCTTAGAAAGCGGTACCGATGCTAGGCTGCCATCGTTGTATTTATTAGCCCGTATCGCGCAAGCCGCTGACGTTAAATTATCCTTAAACTTAGAATAGGATTCTCGGTAAGTTTATGTGATAATCGCAACACACGATTACGACGCGATAATTTAAATCCACTTCCGCCTATTTCTGGGCGGAAATTTTTATGCGGAGGTTTCTTTGATGGAAGATAATAAGCGTAAAGCGCTCGATGCAGCGTTAAGTCAAATTGAACGTCAATTTGGTAAAGGTTCGGTGATGCGTTTAGGCGATGATACTGCGGTGCGCGATATCGAAGCCATTTCCACCGGATCATTAGGATTGGATATCGCGTTAGGTATTGGCGGATTACCACGGGGGCGGATCATTGAAATTTATGGCCCAGAATCGTCAGGTAAAACCACGTTAACCTTGCAAGTGATTGCCCAATGTCAAAAACTCGGTGGCACTGCTGCTTTTGTGGATGCTGAGCACGCACTCGATCCGAGCTATGCCGCTAAACTTGGGGTGAATGTGGATGATTTACTGGTTTCCCAACCGGACACTGGTGAACAAGCGCTCGAGATCACCGATATGTTGGTGCGCTCCGGTGCTGTGGATGTAGTGATTGTCGACTCGGTGGCGGCCTTAACCCCGAAAGCCGAAATTGAAGGCGACATGGGCGATTCGCATATGGGATTGCAAGCGCGTTTAATGTCGCAAGCGTTGCGTAAACTAACTGCAAACATCAAACGTTCGAATACTTTGGTGATTTTCATTAACCAAATTCGCATGAAAATTGGCGTGATGTTTGGTAGTCCCGAAACCACGACCGGTGGAAATGCCCTTAAATTCTATGCTTCAGTGCGTTTAGATATTCGTCGTATTGGTGCAGTGAAAAAAGGCGAAGAAGTTGTGGGTAGTGAAACACGCGTGAAAGTGGTGAAAAATAAAGTGGCGCCACCTTTTAAACAAGCCGAATTCGATATTTTATATAACGAAGGCATTTCATGGGAAGGCGAAGTGCTAGAACTTGGCGTGCAATTAGGTATCGTGAATAAAGCCGGTGCTTGGTACAGTTATAACAACGAACGAATTGGTCAAGGCAAAGATAATGTTCGTCAATATTTCCAAGAGCATCCTGAAATGGCCAAAGAAATTGATGCGCAAATTCGCACACAACTGTTACCAAAACGTAATTCTGCGAAAAATACTTCTGAACAGGAAGCAGTAACTGCGGAATAAGTACACGCTACTAGCAAATGCTTATTACTTCGTGGAGTGATAAGTGCTATTAAAAAACACGGTATTTCGTTTTTAATCGCGAGATGCCGTGTTTTTTTTATTTATAGCGGAAGTGTTTTTAGGGGAATAAAAAATAATGCGAAAAAGTTTGCTCATCTTAAAAAAATCAGGCACAATGAAATCATTTTCTGTGACATTTAGGTGATAATTTAAGTATCGTGACAATATTAAGTTTTAGGGTGACGATCTAAACTAACTTAAAGGTGAGCCATAAATGCTATCAGTCTCCGATATATTTGATGCGATTGATTCCGAAAATTACGCAGATGCAACAGAATATGCGCTTACTTTTTTTAATGAAATTTCAAAGCTCCATAGTGAATATGATGATGGTGATATTCCCTTTAGTGACTTTATTGAGTTCTACATTTTTAAGCTATTTCAATCTCGTTATTTAACCTATGCTAACCTAGCTCTTTTTTACCAAAAGTTATGTCAATGGAATTTTCAAGATCCTTCTAACGATAATATTAATTCTAAACATGTTAAAATAATTAAACATAAATTACAATTTTGCGTTAACTATAAACTGACTATTTTTGGAATCAAATGTGATCAGAATGGGAATATTAGCGAAAATATTTCTGATGATGATGTAATTGATGGAGAGCTCTATGATTTATTTAGTACGGGAAGCTGTCATCTAACACGCAATCTTGATTTAAAAGCCAAGCTATTAAAATTTGAAAATAATGAAATTTCTGATGAATATTTAATGATTTTTTCAAGTGATATTAAAATATATCAGCACGTCAGGGATTTATTAGTATATAAACCGAAAATATCTGAAACTGACTTAAAGATAATTTTCGAATATTATAATAACTGTAGCTTTGAACAGCTACAGCATGAATTAAACTATTGCGACGAGACTATAGATTTTTATATTGATAGTATCTTATCTTCTGAGATTCATGATATTAATTGTTTTGATCAGGATATAAAAGATTTAAAGCAAAAAAAACAGCTTATTCAAATAGCATTAGTAAAACAAAAATTAAATAATCAACATGAGCTTCTAGATAGTCTAATTCTTGAGTTTAAAGATTTACCTAAAGATATATTTGTTGACGAATTACTTTTATTGGCGGCAACTCATTATGAATACGAATATGTTAAAGAATTATTGAATATTCGTCCAGATGTTAGGTCTACTGACCGTGAAGAAAAACTAAACAGGTATGCAAAGAATTTTGGTAATCTTACTATTGAGCAATGTTGCATTGTGTTGAAAAATAAGCTAGCAAGATATGCGGAACGGATTAATAATTTTATTCATGAAATATCACAATCCAATATTAGAAATATTCATTATTTTGATAAAGAAATAACTCGCATGAAAAAAAATCAGCAGGTTATTGCAGAAAAGGTTAAATGTTGCCAACATGCTAAAAAATTATTGGGTATGCAGCCTGTTATTAATCGTGAAGAACGTGAGGCAATACTACAGAGTTATGTAAAATTTTTGGGTGTTCGTACTATTAAAGAATGTTGCACTGTATTGAAAGATAAGCTAGCAAACTATACTGAACGGATTAATAATTTTATTAATGAAATATTACACTCCAATATTAGAGATATTTATTGTTTTGATGAAGAAATAACTCGCATGAAAAAAAATCAGCAGGTTATTGCGGAAATGCTTAAATGTTACCAACATGCTAAAAAATTATTGAATATGCAGCCTGTTGTTAATCCTGAAGAACGTGAGGCAATACTACAGAGATATGCAGAGGTTTTGCGTAAGTGTACTGTTGAACAATGTTGCACTCTATTGAAAAATAAGCTAACAAGTTATGCGAAACGGATTGAGCATTGTATTAAAAGTATATTATCTCCCGATACTAGAGATATTTATTGCTTTGATCAAAAAATAACTCGTATGAAAAAAAAGCAGCAAGTTATTCAACAGCTATTAAATGTTTATAAATCTTATCTCCAACTAGTAAGTGAATCAAGCATAAGCCCAGTGCAGAGTGAACAGACTCCCCCGACTTTTAATAACAATACACAATCTAGCAATGAAACTATTCAGCCTCTTTCAATCTTACCTTCAGGTGGAAGTGCTGTCATTCCTGATCGTAATACTAAAGATGTTAAGGAAAAGGAATCAAAACAAAATACTTTATCTTTTAACTTTGAGGCATTAGAAAAAAGAGTCACTGATTATCAAGAGGAAATACAATCTTTAGAATCCTCCAGGTTTTTTTCTTTTTTTTATAACAAAGATTTAAAAGAATACAAGAAACAACAGCTCATAAATTTAAAAGTTGAACTATTAAATACGGATGAGATTTTTCACATAAAGGAAATCATTAGCAAATTTCTGAAGGATACAAAATTAACCCGTGGATTTGATGGTCGCGCATTGCAGATAATAACAGGGTTAATAAAACAGTTTAATCAACAAATCAAAAATTCTAATTCAAAGTCGGGTAGTTACTGTATGAATAAGTAAACTTTATTAACTTAAAATATATTGAAGACATAAATCTCTATAATCTCTGTTTTACATAACAACCACCAACCCTTATTTTTCACCCCATTTCCAATCTCCACCCCTTGCGACTTTTCCCAAATGTAAGGATAATGGCGCCGCTGGAGGAAAAGATATGAAAACGAGTGATATTCGCCGACAATTTTTAAATTTTTTTGTGCAACACGGTCACACTGAAGTGGCATCAAGCCCGTTGGTGCCAGGCAACGATCCCACCTTATTGTTCACCAATGCGGGCATGGTGCAATTCAAAGATGTATTTCTAGGCTTAGATAAACGTGCCTATACGCGCGCCACCACCAGCCAACGTTGCGTGCGCGCTGGCGGCAAACATAACGATCTCGAAAATGTCGGTTACACTGCGCGCCATCATACTTTTTTTGAAATGCTTGGAAATTTTAGTTTTGGCGATTATTTTAAACAGGATGCTATTCAGTTTGCTTGGAATTTTTTAACCCAAGTTTTAAAACTGCCTCCCGAAAAACTGTGGATCACCGTATTTAAAGACGATGATGAAGCAGCGGCAATTTGGTTAAACGATATTGGGATAGATCCTAAACGCTTTTCTCGTTGTGGCGAAAAAGATAATTTTTGGGCGATGGGCGATACCGGCCCGTGCGGTCCGTGTTCTGAAATTTTTTACGATCATGGCGAAACCATTGCCGGTGGTCCACCCGGAAGTGCCGATGCCGATGGCGATCGTTATATTGAAATTTGGAATTTAGTTTTCATGCAATTTAATCGCGATGAAGCAGGGAAGTTAACGCCACTGCCTAAACCGTCGGTGGATACAGGCATGGGGCTTGAACGCATCGCAGCAGTGATGCAGGGAGTTCATAACAACTACGATATCGATTTATTTGTTGATTTAATCCAAGCAATTGCCACTATTTTGCAATGTAACGATTATCATAATAATTCCTTACGGGTGATTGCCGATCACATCCGCGCTTGCAGCTTTTTAATTTGCGATGGCGTGATGCCGAGCAACGAAGGACGCGGCTATGTGTTACGGCGCATTATTCGCCGCGCGATTCGGCATGGTCATAAACTAGGAATGCAAGAACCATTTTTTCATCAGATCGTCAAACCGCTCGGCGATGTCATGGGCGATGCGTATCCCGAATTAATCAGCGCGAAACCGCATATTGAAAAAATTTTATATAACGAAGAATTGCAATTTGCTAAAACCCTCGATCAAGGTTTAAAAATTTTAGAAGAGACCATCGCGCAATTAAATAATACGATTATTCCAGGAGATATTGTTTTTAAATTATACGATACCTATGGGTTTCCGGTGGATTTAACCGCCGATATTGCTCGCGAACGTCAACTCACTTTAGATCTAGAAGGGTTTGATCGCGCCATGGCCAAGCAGCGGGCAGGATCAAAAGAAGCCAGTCGCTTTCATCTCAATGTAAAAAATAATTTGCAACTGGATTTAATCACTGAATTTCATGGCTATGAAGTCGCAAAAGAATCGGCAACTGTGTTAGCGATTATTGCGGATCAGCAAGAAAGAACTACGTTAAACGCTGGAGAGCAAGGAATTATTATTTTAGATCATTCGCCTTTTTATGCCGAAAGCGGTGGCCAAGTAGGGGATATCGGAAAATTAACTTCTGCGACGCAATTATTCGAAGTCATCGATACCACTAAAAATCAACACGCGCATTTGCATCATGGAAAATTACTTCAGGGTACGATTAACGTTGGTGATCGTTTGCTGGCTGAAATTAATTTAACTCATCGGCAAGCCGTGCGCTTAAATCACTCAGCGACGCATTTATTGCACGCCGCCTTACGCGCAACGTTAGGCACGCATGTTCAACAAAAAGGATCACTCGTTGCTGCGGAATATTTACGGTTTGACTTTTCTCATTTTGAAGCGGTGAATGAAAGTACCCTACACACTATAGAGCAGATCGTTAATCAAGAAATTCGCGCTAATCATGCTGTGGTTACGGATGTCATGTCGGCCGATGCGGCGATGAAAGCAGGGGCAATGGCATTATTTGGTGAAAAATACGGTGAACACGTGCGGGTGCTGAGCATGGGAGATTTTTCTAAAGAATTATGCGGTGGCACACATGTCGATCGCACGGGCGATATTGGCGTGTTTAAAATTATTTCTGAAAGTGGCATTGCCGCCGGTGTTCGACGCATTGAGGCAGTAACAGGGCAATTTGCCTTAGAGTGGATAACTCAGCAACAGCAAATTTTGCGTGAAGCCAGTCGGTTATTAAAAAGTTCTGTAGAGGATGTGCCCGCGAAAATTACCCAGCAACAATTGTTATTACGCCAACACGAAAAAGAAATTACGCGCTTAAATGCCAAATTAGCCAGTGCCAAAGGCGATGAGCTGACCGAGCAAGCGCAAGAAATCGCTGGTATTCGTGTGCTGGCGATAGAGTTGGTGGGGGCGGATAATAAAACCTTACGCGATACGTTGGATCACTTAAAAAATAAATTAGGCGAGTCTGTCATTGTATTAGCCAGTGTTATCGATGAAAAAATTTCCTTGATTGCGGGTATCACCTCTGCAACTTCTGCGCGCATTTCTGCTCACGATGTGGTAAATTACGTTGCCAAACAGGTGGGCGGTAAAGGGGGCGGGCGTGCTGAAATGGCGCAAGCCGGTGGAAGTCAAGTCGAACATTTAACACAAGCGCTAAATTCTGTGGCGCCTTGGATTGAACAAAAATTACAGGCTCACTCTTAATCTCCTGTGAGATATTGTTAACGGGTAGCTAAAGTAATTTTTTTATTGGACTTGCTTTGTTATACTAACGATCAGTAAGTCTAATAATAATAGAGTGGCCAATGCCGACTTCAGGACGGGGGAAAAATAAAATAACATGGCATTGTTAATACAAAAATTCGGTGGGACATCGCTCGAAACCTTGCCCCGCATTCAACAAGTCGCCGATAAAATAGTCGCGACACGCAGGGAAGGGCACGATATTGTGGTCGTGGTTTCTGCTATGGGCGGCGATACCGATCGCCTCATTCACATGGCCAAACAAATGCAAGAATTTCCCGATCCGCGTGAATATTCCATGTTAGTTAGCTGTGGCGAACAAATTTCTATTGCTTTATTAGCGATGGCGTTGCGCACACGCGGTTGTCCTGCGGTTTCATTCACGGGTTGGCAAGCCGGAATTAAAACCGACGATCGCTTAAAAAAAGCGCGTATTCAAAAAATCGAATGTGATAAATTGCGTGAAGAAGTTCGTAGGGGTATTATCCCTGTCGTCGCCGGTTTTCAAGGGATCAGTGAGGCAGGTGATATCACCACGTTAGGGCGTGGCGGTTCAGATACCACGGCTGTTGCTTTAGCGGCAGCACTTCAAGCCGATGAATGCCAAATTTATACCGATGTCGACGGTGTTTATACCACCGATCCGCGAGTCGAACCCAGGGCACGACGTCTTGATCAAATCACCTTTGAAGAAATGTTAGAAATGGCAAGTTTGGGTGCAAAGGTTTTACAAATTCGGTCGGTCGAGTTCGCGGGAAAGTATAATGTGCCATTACGCGTATTATCAACATTTCAGCCTGGCCCAGGCACATTAATCACACTAGAAGGTGGAAAAATGGAAAATGCAATCGTTTCGGGTATTGCCTTTAATCGTAGTGAAGCTAAAATCACCATCCGCGGCGTACCGGATTTACCGGGTGTGGCTTATCGCATTTTAGGCCCAATCAGCGAGGCCAATATTGAAGTTGATATGATTATTCAAAATATCGCCGCTGATGCGACAACCGATTTCACGTTTACTGTTCATCGCGATGATTATGAACGAGCGTTGGAAATTTTAAATGGCGTATGTGAGGATCTTAAAGCCCGTGTGGTGCTGGGAGATAATCATATTGCCAAATTATCTTTAGTTGGTGTGGGGATGCGTTCCCATTCTGGTATTGCCAGTAAAATGTTTTCAACTTTAGGTAAAGAAGGGATCAATATGCAACTGATTTCAACAAGCGAAATTAAAATCTCTGTTGTAATCGATGAAAAATATATTGAGCTAGGTGTTCGTGCTTTACATGCTGCTTTTGATCTAGATAAAACGGCTCAAGAGGAATTTGATCCTCGGCCAGAAAAAAATATGCACTAAATCTAGACAAATGCTCGTTTTAGTTAATACTTAGTAGTAAGGATCGCTGTAGGTATCCGGATCTATCTGAAAAGATAGGATCTTTTTGGTAGTGTATTTGCTGGTTAACCGGTCTACTCAACGGATTTCAAGGCATCGCTGATTGAAATTTGGAAGATGTTAGCTGGATTGAAAAGAGGAGAGCGTCATGCTTATTTTGACAAGGCGTGTTGGTGAAAGTCTCATTATTGGAGACGATGTCACAGTGACCGTATTAGGGGTAAAAGGAAACCAAGTTCGTATTGGTGTCAATGCTCCCAAAGAAGTTTCCGTGCATCGCGAAGAGATTTATCTTCGCATCCAACAAGAAAAAGAACACAATGCCGAAACAAGTGATAATCCAGGAAATAGTTAAGACGATACTTATTTGACATGGCTTGCCCAACTTTTTTGTCATGTCCAATCAACAGTCCTGACTAACCAATCCTCCCGCGGCTTAGCCCGCGGGACGCAGAGAACGGTAACATTTCCCATCGCTGATTCGCAAATAAGTAACGAGATATTTTCTTGTGGCTTCCTTTAATATTTTTTTGTAATTTTTATTTTTTCCAAACATTCCTTTTTGAAGAACTCCTGACTTATGGCGTCATCATAATTCACTATAGTTTAGCGTAGATCATTGCTTTTTGAGCACTAGCGCGCAGGTTACACGCAGTCAAATGAGCAGCCGAACAGAAAAAATCAACGAGCTGCAGCCAGCAGAGTAGAATTGTTTAGCTGTTTAATATTTTTTAGACTCATCGATTAAAATGTCACAAAAAAACTTTTACAAGTCAAAGTTATTATTGCTATAATCCCCGACCT